>NZ_JBEPQF010000045.1:0-52759 GCF_040547695.1 Bradyrhizobium sp. JR4.3
ATGGGATGGTATCGGGAAGCTGCCGTGAAGGGGGCGGAGAGCTGGAAAACCCGTTCGATGCTGGCGGCTCGAACCAAGCTGGTGAATCTGCGGCGGGACATTGACAACCAAATGCGAGGTCTGTGCAAGGGGTTGGGAATAGTGCTCGGCAAGGCCGGCTCGACGAACTTGGCTCGCAAAGTCGACGCCGTGCTTGCTGAAGCGCCGGATTTACAAGATATTTTCGCACCGCTGGTCCTTGCCCAGTCCTGCTTGACCGAGCAAATTGAGAGGTTCGATCGACAGCTCCTGGCAGTGGCAAAAGGCGACCAAACTGTTCGGCGAATGATGACCGTTCCCGGTATCGGTCCCCTGACTGCCCTGTCCTTCGTCGTAACCATCGACAACCCCACTCGCTTCAGACATTCCGCCGACGTGGGTGCCTATCTAGGCCTGACACCAAGACGTTATCAATCCGGCGAGATGGATCGTACTGGCCGCATCTCCAAGCGCGGCAACCACCAGATGCGAACTTATCTGTTCGAGGCCGCGAAGTCCTGCTGACCGTTGTCAGGCGAGGTTCTGCGCTCAAGCGCTGGGGCAGCAAGCTGGCCAAACGCATCGGCGCCAAAAAGGCCAAGGTTGCCGTGGCTCGCAAAATGGCTGTCATCCTCCATGCTATCTGGACCGACGGCACCGAATTCCAGGCAGAGATGCGCACCGCATGAACCAGTCTTAAACCAACCCGGATCCGCCTTCGGCGGAACAAGCGTCCCTGCCGGGACGAAGGTGTGGGCAATCTCCCTGCGGGCTTTACGCACCGCGCTCTTCACATCGAGATGCCACGCCTTTTGAACACCATCATGCGGCGCTCCTGCATAGAGACGACCGCGGAAACAACCATGAACCCGGCAGCGGATCATTTTTGTCTATCGGGGTTGACACCGTGCCCGCGATTAAAGAACGGACGACTATGTCCGCCGGGCCGCGGTGATCGGCATCACCTGGCCGATCCCGGAGGAGCTCGACGACACAGCCCTGGAGCGCAAGCTGTTTGCGCCGGCCGGCTACAACCCGCCACGATCGAAGCCGCTTCCGGATTGGGGGCATGTCCATGCCGAGTTGCGCCGCCGCAGCGTAACGCTGGCGCTGCTGTGGGAGGAATACCGCGGCCATCATCCCGACGGCTACGGCTACAGCCGGTTCTGCGACCTCTACGTCGAATGGCGCCACGGCATCACGGCGACCATGCGGCAGACCCACGCGGCCGGCGAAAAGCTGTTCGTGGACTTCGCCGGCGATACCATGCCGGTGTTCGACGGGCTCACCGGGGAGGTGCGCGCCGCCAAGATCTTCGTCGCGGTCATGGGAGCGTCGAATTACACCTTTGCCCAAGCCCGGTTCAGCGAGGCGCTGCCCGACTGGATCGGCGCCCATGTGGATGCGCTCACCTTCCTGGGCGGGGTGCCGAAGGCGCTCGTCTGCGACAATCTGAAGGCCGGGGTGACGGTGGTGAGCCGCTACGAGCCAGGCGTCAACCGGACCTACCAAGATCTTGCCGCCCATTACGGCACCACCATTATGCCGGCGCGGCCCCGCAAGCCGCGCGACAAGGCCAAGGTGGAGGCGGCGGTTCTTATCGTCCAGCGATGGATTTTGGCGCGGCTGCGCAACCGGCGCTTCTTCTCGCTCGCCGAGTTGAATGTTGCGATCCGCATCCTGGTCGACCAACTCAACGCCCGCCTGATGCGCAAGCTCGGTGCCAGCCGCCGCGAGTTCTTCGACACCATCGATCGTCCGGCCCTGATGCCGCTGCCGGCCGAGGCCTATCAGTACGCCGAATGGCGTCGTGCCCGTGTGGCGCCGGATTACCATGTCGAAGTTCAGGGACACTTCTACTCGGTGCCATCCCGCATGATCCGCCAGGTTGTCGAGGTTCGGGCCACCGAAGCCACCATCGAGGTGTTCCATCGCGGCACCCGCATCGCCAGCCATGCACGCTCGGGGGTGAAGCGCCGCCACACCACGATCCCCGAGCACATGCCGAGCGCGCATCGCCGATACGCCTTCTGGACGCCGGCGCGTCTGCTGGCCGCCGCTGAGAAAGTCGGTCCGTCCACAATCGCGCTGTGCGAGGCGATCATGCGGACAAAGCCGCATCCCGAGCAGGGCTTCCGATCCTGTCTCGGCATCCTGCGGTTGGAAAAGACCTATGGGACGCAACGTCTCGAAGCCGCTTGCCGCCGCGGGATCAGCATCGGCTCAGCGAGCTATCGGTCGATTGCCTCGATCCTCAAGACCGGCCTGGACAAGTCCTTCCTTCCCGACACCACCCCCGACGCCGATCCCATCCAGCACGGTAACATCCGTGGCCGCGGCTACTACCACTGACCAGCAACAAGGAGGCATTATGCTCAGAAATCATACCCACGAACGTCTCGCCGCTCTCGGGCTCGCCGGAATGGCCAAGGCCTTCGATGATCAGCAACGCCAACCGGACGTCACCGCGCTGACCTTCGAGCAGCGCCTCGGCCTGATGATCGATCGCGAAGCAACTGAGCGAGAGAACAAAAGGCTCATCGTACGCCTGAAGTTTGCCTCGCTACGGCAGGCCGCAATCGTCGAAGATGTCGATCTGCGCGCTCCGCGCGGCATCGACCGCGCCTTCTTTGCCAAGCTCGTCGATGGCGATTGGATCGGCCGCAAGCAAAATTTGCTCATCACCGGGCCGACCGGCGTCGGCAAGAGCTGGATCGCCTGCGCGCTCGGTCACAAGGCATGCCGCGATAATCGATCGGTCTTATACCATCGCCTGCCAAGGCTGTTCGAAGCTCTTGCGCTCGCCCGCGGCGACGGACGCTATGCGCGGCTCCTCAAGACGTTATCGAGGGTCGATTTGCTCATCCTCGACGACTGGGGCCTCGCTCCGATTACCGGCGAGCAGCGTCGCGATCTCCTCGAAGTCGTCGACGATCGTCACCAGCGCGGATCGACCATCATCACCAGCCAGGTACCGATCGAAAATTGGCATGAGATCATCGCCGACCCGACCATCGCCGACGCCGTCCTCGACCGCCTCGTCCACAACGCTCACCGCCTCATCCTCAAAGGAGACAGCATGCGGAAAATAACTGCCCAACGCGCCAATCTTGACGCCGCGAAGAAAACCTGACCCAACTCCTCATGCCGGCAACGACACCCCGGCCGCCTTCGTCGGAACAGGTGGCCGCCTTCGATCGGAATGCATGGTCGCGTTCAATCGGAATCTCTGGCCGCAATCCCCGGAATCCGCACTTCTTGCTCAATCTGATCGCCTACAACCTGATCTGCATACCCAAACTACTTGCGACATAGCCACCCCGCGCCGGGGTAGTCCGACGCACGTCAGGACATCTTGGGTTGGCCAATGAAATAATGCAGCCTGCTGCGCCAATTTCTGCTTGGCCTATCGAATGGCTCCGCAAGCGCGAACCGACGGTCGGCCTGCTCGTCGCCGAGCGCCCCGCTTCGTCGGAACGCCGGAGCAAATCGCGGACGAACGCCTTCGCTGGCGAGAGACGAGGATCGACGGCATCAGTTTGACTAACTGGACGATCCTCGGCTCCTACAAGGAGTTCACGGAGTACCTCCTGCCCGTCCTGCGGCAGCGCCCATTCGCGAAAGCTGCCGACCAAGTCGAATTTTTGGGATAATTCGCGCAAGCGGCCAAGCCGCGTCTTGAAGTAGCTGCGATGCGCGCTCCTCTATGCTGAGGGCGCCGAAGCTGCCCGCAGCCGATTGCAACCGACATCCCCGAGGAACGTCACACCATGACCACCGCAGCTGAAATCGCCGACGAGATCGCCAAGGCGTACAATCTGCCAAAGGCGCAAGCCAACACCATTGTGGACGGTATCTTCAAGTCTATCGCCGATGCAGCGGCGAGCGATGCTGAAACCAATGTGCCGGGCTTCGGCAAGTTCAAGGTGAAGCACACCCCGGAGCGCGAAGGCCGCAATCCCTCGACTGGCGCGACGATCAAGATCGCGGCGGCGAAGAAGCTGACGTTCGCCCCGGCCAAGGCCCTCAAGGATGCGCTGAACGGCTAGAGGGAGGGGCGCAAGGCCGGGGCTCTTGTTGGTAGGCTTCACCGAACCGTGAGCTCCCAGATGATCCGGATGTGCCCTCCATGAATCGATGGTCGGGAAATATGCATATTTCTAACGCGCAGCTTACTGTCATCAATCAAGTTCACAACACGCCCAATATCTCCCTGATCAGAAAAGACGACATACATTCGGCCATTCGCATTGAGCCAGACACGTGCTCCCCCTAGAGCCGAGGCCATGACTCTATGATCTTCGTCAAAGCAAGAGCGCTCCAGGTCGTCCTTTGCTTTTCGATTCCAATACGGGGCAGCAAAAAGAATAAGGTCGAATTTTTCCTTAGGCTGCAGCGCAGAATAGATGTCACTGTGGCGCGCTTCTGCGCGTTCGGAATAACCTAACTGCTCGATGTTTAGCGTTGTGGTGAGAACGGCTTGCGGATTGATATCGAGAGCCACTAGGCGTTCTGCTCCAGCGCGGAGTGCTGCCAGCCCCAACACACCTGATCCGCATCCCAGATCTAGCACTATTGCTCCAGATTCGATGTGCCACTTCGATATCAAGACATCGGGAGCGTGACTTAGGCGTGGTGACAGCACGCCAGGGAGAATGTGCAAGCGCATACCGCACACTTCCACATCGTGCGAATGTTCGCATGACCGCAGATCAGCGATCATTGCGTCGACATCGGTCGTTTGGCGCCGCGCCGATATGGCTAGGGGGGCGGTCATTTCAACTCTCCAATTTTGTAGCGGGCTCGGCAGCTGCCGCACGCTCGGTGCTCTGTACAGGGCATGAAGTCTATGGGAATGGGAGCATGGTATGTCTTCGTGTCTGAATGCCATCGTCCTTCACAAGCTATCGTTGCCTCTCAATAGCAACGTCCGTGCCATCAGCATTCAAAACGCGCTCGGCTGCTGATTTTCCTGAAAGAGCGGCTGCCGGTAAGTCTTGAGCTGTTCTGCCGCGCCAGCGTGTCGCCACCCGTGTCAGAAACCGAACACGTATAAGCGATTTGGTACACGTTCGCGACTATCCTCGCGGCAGTCAACCAGAAAGCAGAAATTGCGAGCTGCATTGCAAGTGGGATCTCCGTGATGAGGCGCGCGCGCGAATGCAATGGGGTCCCCGCGGTGTGGGGCCCGGTCTCCATCACGGGGCTAAACTTCATCGAGCCGGTCTGCGACCGATGATCTATGATCTCCGCGCCATGGCGCCGGTTGTCTGGACCGCGCCGCCCGGCGCCGACACGGCCTGGTTGCCGGGAGAGGTCAGAACGGCGACGGCCGTGGCGGTGCGACGATTGAAGCCGCGCGCGCCGGCGATCGCGGCAGAGGTTTCGCGGTTGTCGCCCAGGAAGTAAAATCGCTCGCGACGCAAACCGCGCACGCGACCGTTGAGATCAGCCAGCACATTGGCGGCATTCAGGCCGCGACGACTGAGTCGGTCGTCGCGCTTACCGAAATTGGCGTCATCATCGGCCGCATCTCGGATATCGCCATCACCGTGGTCGATTCGATCGGGGAACAGGAGGCGACCAGCAAGAACATTGCGTTCAATTTGCAGAAAGCGGCGGCCAGGGTAACCCAGGTGGCAGCGAGCGCCGGTGAAGTCACCAACCGCGCAAAGGAAACCGGAGGGGCTTCGATGCAGGTGCTGATGTCTGCCGAACTGCTATCTGAGGAAAGCTCTCGGCTGAAGCACGAACTAGACAGCTACCTGGGCAGTGTTCAAGCGGCTTAAATCGGCGTGTCAACGTCGTAAGCTCTCCACGCCTGAAGGGTGACCTTTCTTCCGAGGCCAAGTTGGCCCATCTGCTATCGGAATCGGCGGGTAAATGTTAGGAGACCGGGTCTATTAGAGCTGCAACGCGGAAGCGCTGAGCACTCCTACGGTTCTCATGCGCGGTTTCTTTATCTCCGCCGCGAGACGGCGGAGCGAGCCGTAAACCCGACGCAAAAATGCTTATCCCCAACAACAGCAGGAATAATGCGCTGGTCTTGAATATCAATTTAGGTGCTGACCGGTCAAACGGCGCAACGCAGCGGTTGCTGCTCTCTTCTGCGGTGCAATCGAGGGTATTTCCATGCGCAATCATAACCTTGTTTCCGGGAGCTTCCTGCACTGACCGCGGCCGGCCTCGCGCTGCTCTGCTCGAGCCTACTCGTCTTTGCCTTCGCTTAGCGGCTGCATCCGACGACGAGGAACCGATCGACATCGAGCATATGGAATTATGAGCCGATGGTCTTGCTGCGGTGAAGGTTGCTGAGCGTCGGCATTTCGGTAGGCGTTGTGCAGCATTGGCGGCTCCGCGGCAAATCCGCCGCTTGTAAGCGGTTTTATGTCCTCTGGGAGGAGGAACGGCGCCTCATGAAGGTGACGGTATTGCCGGTCAGTCGCTGTAATTGTCGATCGCTGGAGCGCCGTCGGCACAGGCCAGCAGTCATTGGTGAAATCCGTCGAGAAACGGCATCAGAACGCGGACTTCGGGCGTCAGTGCCGCGCATTGTATGAATTAATATCGCCATATCCGGTACTGTGCAGGGGCGAACTGACCATTGCACGAGCCGGTTGGTGGAGGCCGGCAGAAGTACAATGGCGGCGGCCAAACCAATTCCAATTGGACGAAGCAGAAAATCATCTGGCTGCAGACAATTTGATGCGCTCGGGAGCGACATAGTTCGATCTGAGTGCAGGTCCACCGCGACGGATCAGCTAGTCCGAAATGGAAACGAGGCGGCTGAAGCCATCGGCATGATGATGTAACGCCAGCTATGACGGCAAGACTAACTTGTTCAAGGCCGCAACCAGACACCTGTTCGGGGACCACCTCGATGGCAGAATGGGCCCTGCTGCTTGTGAGCGCCGCGACGGCGGTGCTTGCCGGCATCACGGCTGCGGAGGCGGCCGACTGTCCGCGCAAGGACGCACTCGGGACCTCGCGCGTGCTCGCCGTTGACGCCAAGACTCATCCGCGGGTTGGACTGAAGAGCTTTCCCCAAACTCTCCCCTTAGCCGACCACGAGGTCGTGCTGACCTTCGACGACGGGCCCCGGCCGCCGTACACGGAAAAGGTGCTGGCGGCGCTCGCGCAGGAGTGCGTCCGAGCCACGTTCTTCCTGGTCGGCAAGTCGTCAGCCCAATTTCCCGAGCTCGCGCGGCGCGCGGCCGCGCAAGGCCACACCATCGCGCACCACACCTGGTCGCATTCGATGGCGTCGAAGATCAGCTTCGAGAAGGCGAAAGAGGACATCGATCGCGGGATTGCCGCCGACGAAATGGCGCTCCATGGAGTATCGACAATGGCGCCTTCGACGCCGTTCTTCCGCTTCCCCTATTTCGACTCGACCCCTCAGACGCTCGAGCTACTCCAGTCTCGGGGCATCGTCGTGTTCGGAGCGGACCTGTGGGCCAGCGACTGGGAGGAAATGACGCCAGACCAGGAGCTGAAGCTGATCACCAGCCGGCTCAATGCCGAGGGGAAGGGGATCATTCTGCTTCACGACGCCAAAGCACATACCGCCGCGATGATGCCCGCCTTCCTACGGTACCTGCACGACAACAGCTATCACGTCGTTCACATCGTTCCGACGGCGCCGCTGCAGAGGAATGCCGATACGCATTGATGGCGGAGTGTCACGGCGGCGCAGAGTGGAGCAATCCCGAATCCACTAAGCCGTCGTTCATGCGAGCCGGTGCAAGGATGAAGGCGGAATCGCGCATGAGCCGTTTCGGGCAGGTAGGAACCGTAGATCACGTCAGACGTCTGCATCATCCTTGCGGTTTACGCGCCGGCAGGAGTGGCAGGGCGCATAGCCGCTCGGTATCTTCGTCGTGCTGCACTTCCTGATTTTGGAATGGAGAAAGCATCTTCCGCTGAATGCCGCGACCGTCTCAAGCTGTGTCGCGTGTCCGCAAGCACTAGACCCTATGTTTGCCCTCTGAGGTGACGGGCGGCCGGCCCCGCGGCAAGCTCCTATCGAGGGTTGCGCCGGATGGTCCGGCGCCGAGCCTCAAGCATGGGGAGCGGGCCTGATGAACGATAGCATTTTCGTGGGGCTGGATGTGCACAAGGCGACGATTTCGGTTGCAGTGGCCGAAGCGATGCGCGGCGGGGAAGTTCGTAACTTGGGGATCATCCCTAATCGCGCCGATCAAATCGCCAAGCTGGCGAAGAAGCTTGGCAAGGGTGACCGGCAGGTAAGGTTTTGTTATGAAGCCGGCCCCTGCGGATACGGCCTGCATCGACAACTGACTGGACTGGGGCACAACTGCATCGTGGTGGCCCCCTCGCTGATCCCGACGAAAGCCGGGGATCGGGTAAAAACCGACCGGCGCGATGCGGCGATGCTGGCCAAGCTGCACCGGAGCGACGAGTTGACAGCCGTGTGGGTTCCGGATGCGGCGCATGAGGCCATGCGCGACTTGGTGAGAGCCCGCGCCACGGCGATGCGTGTGCTCGGCAAGGCGCGACAACATCTCCAAGGCTTCCTGCTGCGCCATGGGCGCATCTATGCCGGGAAGAGGGGGTGGACTCTGGCTTATCGTCGCTGGCTCACCACGGTGCGCTTCGATCACCCGGCGAGCCAAATCGTTCTGCAGGACTACATTCATGCCGTGACCGACGCTGAGGCCCGTGTGGACTGCTTGACCAAGCGGATCGAGGAGCTGGTGCCAAAATGGTCGATGACGCCATTCGTAGAGGCCGTGCAGGCCATGCGCGGCGTCGCCTTCATCGTTGCCGTAACGGTGGTTGCCGAGGTTGGCGACTTCTCTCGCTTTGACAACCCCCGCCAGTTGATGGCCTTTCTCGGCCTCGTGCCGTCGGAGTATTCGAGCGGCGCAACCATCCGACGCGGCGGCATCACCAAGGCTGGCAACGCTCTGGCCAGGCGGGCTCTGATTGAGGGGGCATGGACCTATCGCATGCAAGCTCGCGTCAGTCGCAAGCTCCATGACCGTAACGAGCGCCTGCCTCAAGCTATCCGTGATATCGCCTGGAAGGCCCAGGTCAGGCTGTGCGCCCGCTATCGCCGCTTGTCGGCGGTCGGCAAACCCAAGGTGATCGTCACCACCGCCATTGCACGCGAGATGGTCGGCTTCCTGTGGGCGATCACTCGTCAAGTACAACTCGGGCCGGTCGCCTGAAGGGCGCTGCTCGACCATATCGGTGCCCAGGGCAGGAGGCAGGGCGCGGTGGGGAATCCTCGTGGCCTGTTATGAGCCGGCATTGCCGACGCTCGCCCCCTAGACCGAGGCAGCCCCAAGACGAAACCACGGTCATGCGGTAGCCAACCCGCGCATGAGAGCTTGATTAACCGTCGTCTTTGGCCCTGCCTCCTACCGTGGGCACCTTCGAAGTCCAGCGTCCGGGCGCTCAGCCGGAAGCGGCTCCGCTTGATCGAGTCCCTTGACAGCAAACATGAGAGCAGGCTGCTGAAAAATGGGTCTTGAAGGGCGATTTTCCTGATGTGCGGGGCGAGGATGAGCCAATCGATGAGTGGTAAAGAGCGCTGTACGCGCAGTTTTCGCTGATGTTTGACGCTCCAGACAGGCTCATCCCGTTGCTGCCAGCATCTTCGGAATACGAACGAGATTGTAGGCTGCGGCGGTGAGCACGAAGAACCACTCGACCAGGCCTCGGCCACGATGCCGGGCCTTGCGCAGGCCGCCGACCGTCTTGATTCACCCCAATGGTTCTTCGATCCGATTGCGCCTGATCGTGCTGATGCGATAGCCGGGGTGCCGGGTCGTGCGCGCGTCGATCGCCGAGTGGCGGTTGGTTCGTTCTGCGAGACATGCAGCGTGCAGCCGCGCTCGCGGCAAGCGGTGACAAAGTCGGTGGTGTCATAGTTCACGTCGAGGCCCACGGTGCTGCCCGGCTTGGCGTTGTCCTCGATCATTTCGAGAGCGGTCGTTCGCTCCGCCGTACCGTTGGCCTCGGTGAGGCGCGCATCGACGATCAGCCCGTTGCGGTTCTCCATCATCAGTTGCCCCGTTTGGCAGAGCTTGGCCTCCCTGCCAGCGCCCTTGCGAGACAAGCGGGCGTCGGGGTCGGTCGTCGAAGAATGCGTGTCGTTCTTGCGCTTCTCGCCATGGAAGTCGCGCTCGACATTGCGTCCCTGACCGCTGCCCGATTGCTTGCCGGATGGGGATCGCCGCCACCCTCGGCGCGAAGCTCTTCATGCTGGCCGAGGTTTCGATCAGCTGCCATCGACGGACAAGTCGTCACTGGACAACAGCCCACGCACCTGCGGCAGGTTCAGCAACGGTGACAAAGAACTTGGCCGCGATTTCGCCGTCGAGCAGTCGATCCCGGTTCTTGCAGAACACGGTCGCATCCCACACCTGATCGTCCATAGACAGACGGACGAACCGGCGGAACAACAGATTGTAGTCGAGCTGCTCCATCAACTGCCGTTCCGATCGCACCGTGTAGAACGCCTGCAGCAGCAGCGCCCGCAACAGCCGCTCCGGCGGAACCGACGGTCGGCCATGGCGGGCGTACAGCCTGGCAAAGTCGCGCGACAGATCCTTCAGCGCAGCGTCAGCCAAGTCGCGGATCGCACGCAGCGGATGATCCGCCGGAACGCGCTGCTCCAACCGCACGTAACTGAATATGCCTTCCGACCGCTGATCTGCCCCGCGCATCGCATCCCCCAGCCAGGCGAAAGTGGTGGTGTTGGCCTTGCAGCCTTACTGAAGGTTGCTTCTGACCCGACCTTGCGTGGTTAGATTGGTCTTGGACCCAATGCACGGGTCTTCCTGATCAACACCGAGGGCGCGACAGATCCTCTCGTGTACGAACAGCTCGTCAATGCGACGCCAGCGCAAGTGACCGCGAAGAATAATAAGTCGGTCAAGAACGTGTCAACAGATGGGGCTAACTCGTGAGCCTTTCGTAAGCCGTCCCATCCGTACGCCTTGGGAGACTGGCCAGCGTTCCGCCCTTAGAAGGCTCGTCGCCGCGCAGATGCTGCCCTCCGCGCACCGCGGAGAAACTCTGGCCCCTACCGAAACCGTATTGGTCGCCCAAATCGACTAGCTCCCAATCCACAAATGGTAACTTTAGCCCGTCACCGCTGCGCCTGGCCGACCGGCGCGAGGAGCCGATGTGCTCCTCATGACCACGGTGCTTCACATGCGGGCATGCGGCCCTCGCATTCAAGCAACCGTTGACGATCCAAAGCGCCTCCATTCTAACGTCGGCCTCTCCGTCGGGCTGACGCCGCGCCGGTGTCCAGTTCGGCTTTCAGGCGAGCTCTCTCCAGCCGCTTCCTGAGCCCTGCAAGTCGGCTCGACAGTTTCATCATTTCCTCTATGCCAAGCTCACCGAAAACAAATTGATCCAGTTCATCCTGTTGTGCAGCGATGTTCGCGAGACGCTTACGGGCTTTGTCCGTTAACGAGAGCTGGACGACCCGAGCATCCCTGATACCGGTCTTGCGCCGCACAAATCCGACTTTCTCTAGCGCCTTCGAATGTAGCGTGATGAAGGACGGGTCGACTTTCATCAGTTTTGCGACCACGCCGGCGGGAGCACCGCCATCCTTGTCTAAGTCCATCACCGCCATCAAGATCGCCAATTGTGTTCCACTAATGCCGAGTGCCTCGGCTCGGACGTGAAGAAAATCCTCCAGACAGACGTTCAGGCATCTGATCTCCAACGTTAATCGCCGCACCAGCTCCTGACTCTCAGCAGAGCCGTTTCCCCGTCGCCTTGCTTGCTTAGCCAAATGCAGTGCCGTCGAATGTTAGGACCCTGCCCACAGCTCGTTCTCGCTGACAAGGTTTAAGACAGGACAATTTGTTGGGTCCCACGCGCTTACTTCCGTCGATTATTGGAGAATGCCGAGAAGTGGCCCGAAGTATGTGGCTCCCAGCGAGACTTCCGGCCTACATGTCGGCGGCTACTGCTTGCCAACCAATTGGCTTCGCCAAATATACGAGGCTCGCCGAGATGCACGTTCAAAAAGAGACCCTCGATTCGGAGTGTCCCGCACCGGCGCGACACTCCATCACTTGCGCTCTGGCCACGGCTTGCCCCAACGCGGAAAGACCGTAGTTCGGATCCGGGCAACGGCCTCGAATGTCTTTCTAACGTGCGGCAGCTCTGCGCTTAACAGAATCGCACTTTGCACAATCGATACGGTGGAATTCATCAAAAACGATCGCCCGAACGCCGAATTCAAGCGCCATCGCAGCGTTGCACCTCGTGTGTTGCCGCCCAGGAGCGGGTGTTGCCGCCCGACGAGCTAGAGGATTTGATCCGCGTCGAAAAACTCTTGATCCACCGTCGACAAAGCCGGATTGCTACTGTAGGTTAAGTCATCAATTTCGACGCTCTTCCCGCGAGCGCGCCATAATTACTTTGTTGCAGGTCCCCTGTATGTCCACGGGCTCGATCCCGTTCGGTACCAGCAGCACGAATGTCCGGAATCCGCGTCTGCTTTGCTAACTCCGTGAGTATCTCCGCAAACCCCTTAGGGAAATAATGCGATGACTGTGCGCGAACAGCTCTTTGCCCTGTTACGCAACCTCCGGTGGATGATTGTCCTGTCGGTAGCCATCTCAATATTGCTATATCTGCCAGATCAGATCCAGGAGCTCTATCGGATAGCCGCTGACGACATTGGTTGGGTAACCGTCAGGGAGTTCTCCGCCCTAGGCGTAATTGCCGTAACGATCTGGGCAGGCGCGTTTCAGCTCACAACTGCGTCCCTGCCCGAAATCGCCCACGCTAGGGGCCGTTTGGCCTTTTACATAAGACTTGCTCCCGTTTCGCTTGGGGCGCTGCCGATAATCGCCGCGACGGCAGGTCAATTCGCGTCGCGCCCAGCGAGAAAGATCGGTGAGGTCGAGGAAGTCGGAAGTATCTTCCGCATTCAGGACCAGGCGCTGGCGTTGGAGCGTAACATACTGCTCATCCTCGCAATCGCCATGCTGATCATGCTCGTTTGCTTCGTGATATTTACGTGGCGGATGGGATCAAGAGATCGATCGATTGTTCTCGCGAGCCGCGCCAACAATACCTACTTCATCCGCTACAGGTTTCTCGCGCTCACGATCGGCGGCATCGTCCTGTTGACAACAGCATTCATTCTGCTGCCGGATACGCTCGCACAATTTTTCGGATCGTTCGGCGTGATCGCTCTCTTTGCGGTTTGCGTCGTTGGTCTCACCGTCCACTTTGCCCTATTGACGATCAAGTTTACCTTTCCATTTATACCGGTTGTCTTTGGCGGCTTGTTTTTGCTTGCCTCCCTGTTGGGAGGCGACGACCACGAACTGCGCACCGTCGCTGAAGCAAACAGCCTGCCGAAAGACGCGCGCATGTCTGCGGTCGCGGCGTTCCGTGAGTGGCTCTTACAGAAGCCGCGGCTGGAGGAAGCCATGAGGCTCGGCGAATATCCCGTCTTCATTGTCGCGGCTCAAGGAGGAGGCATCTATGCTGCGAATAATGCGGCGCGGTTTCTTGCGAGAATGCAGGATCTCTGTCCGGCATTTCGACAGCATCTGTTTGCGATAAGCGCTGTCTCCGGAGGCAGCGTCGGTTCCGCCATCTTCGCCGCTGCGCTCCACGCCGAGAATGCGTCCCTCGATTCGAATGCCGCCGACGGAAAGACATGCCCGAAAATCGCGGATTTTCTGGCCGGTGTCGGACGAGTCCAAGATATTGATGCCCCTGGGCCGGTGGAGCAGCGCGTTGCAAGCGTCTTGGCGACCGATTTTCTGTCGCCTTTGGTTGCCGGCTTCCTGTTTACCGATTTCACTCAGATGTTTTCTCCGGTCGCGATCCCCGCCTTCGATCGCGCGCGTTTTCTGGAATATACTTTGGAGAACGCCGGCGACAGAATGCTCGACAGCCACAAGGGCACCGGCGATCAATCCAATCTGCTAAGGGCCGACTTTCAGTCCCATTGGACAGCCGGCAACAACATGCCGGCGCTGTTGTTCAACACGACGGATGCCGGCAGCGGCAAACGGGCCGTAATCTCTCCCTTCGATTTCGATCCGCTACACCCGAATGACACGGACCTGTGTATTCTCGCGGGACTCGAACGCGTGACAACGGGGGCCGACCAAACGGTCAAGAGCCACTCACTTCGGATTCCGCTCAGCACAGCTGCATTCACGAGCGCGCGATTTCCATGGGTGACACCGGCAGCGACCATCTCATTGAAAAATGACTGCATAACCACGAACCCGCAGGCGCGCCTGGTGGATGGCGGATATGTGGAGAATTCGGGAATCGAGACCGCGCTCGACCTGATTGAGAAGCTTAACAGCATCAAGGGCACTTCTGACGCGCCAAAATTCCGGATCTACCTGCTGTCCCTGGTGAGCGGTCAATTCGGTGATCATGGTTCATTCATGTTCGGTGAGCTCATGGAGCCGGTACGCGCGCTCTTGAGCACGCGAAGCTCCCGAACCTATGTCGCGCTCAATCATGCAACCAGCATCGATCGTTCGCCGGACGCGGAAGTCACCCCCAGCGTGCAGCGTTTTCCCACCTTCGGCCGAACCGACATAACGGGCTTGTTCTATAGCCTTCCGCTCGGATGGACGTTGTCCCAGAAGACCGAAGATATCATCTCACTGAGCAGTGGCCGGTTTTGGGACTGCGTGCCGAAGGACGACTTCGATCAGTCCCGCCAGAGGCAGAGCAACGCTGATTGCCTGCAAGTGAAGTTGTTTCATCTTCTGAATGGATCGGTCGCGTCCGCATTTGAAACGCTCAAAGACGCCAAACTCGCACAGGCTGCCTACACCGACGAGCTAGCCAAGGAACATCCACTAACTCCAAAAATCAAGCCGCAGCCATTGCTTGCCTGTTATGAGAGCAATTGGTTGCAAGAGCGCGGTTATGAGAAATATCAGGATCAAGTCGCCGCCTACGCGCGCCAGCTGACTGAATCGAGCAAGGACCATTCGCCGGCCCCTTCACCTGTTCCGCCATATCGCAAGAGCTATATGGCATATTTTCAGGCCGAGCAGGTCAAAGCCTTGTTGCAGGAATGGGATCGCGTCGACGAGACGGATCCCCGCATCCTGGCCTATATTTTGGGATCAGTCTCCTACGACAGCTCCGACTTTACGCGCAGCAGCGAGAACTTCTCTTACAGCGCGGTTTCTCAACTCCCGCAGAAATGGCACGATCGCATCGACAAGAACAACGCAAAGCTTGTGGCCGCAAACAGGCCGGCCGTCGACGTGAACTCATTGCTTAACCATCCCAAGGAGTTGGCCAACTTCGTTCTTGGCTACGAGGGCAACCCGTTCGGAAACCAGCCTGGAACCGATGACGGATGGCTGTTTCGTCCGCGAGGAATGTATCAATTGGTCGGGCGCGAACAATATCAGGAAGCGCAGAGGCAAACGCAACAGCTTGACGAGCTGGAAGGACTTGATCTGCTAGCGCTTCCCGACGCGCTAAGGGATGCAAAGATTGCAGCCAAGGTGACGTTCGCTCACTTTCGACTCCGTCCTTACGAAAACCATCAGACACTGTTCGAGTTGCTGAAAGATCGTGCGAAGGATTGGACGGCCGTGCGTGCATTGCAGACGGACATGGAACATGCCCCGGCTGACGGCGCGCACGTCAATGCAAGGAGTGAGATGTTCCTCGGCTGTATCGAGGAGGCGTTGCATCCGACGAAAATCAAGACCCTGCAAAGCCAGTTCTACGGTGAGGAATGAGAAGCTTGAGCCGCCGGTCCGTTTTGCATGTTGAGTGAACGTTGCGTCGAGATTTCGACCACTGATGTTTGAACTGTTTGGTTTCAAAGGGTGATTGCCAATGACGGCAAGGGGTGAAATGTGCGGATCAAGGTTTCGTCGACGGCTTGCAAGAGGGTTTGCGGCGGGGGTGGTGCTCGTCACGGCTCTGGGGGTGGGCGCGGCTCCGGCGCAAACGGCCGCAAAGCCCCTTTCGCCCAACGATGTATCCATCCTCTTCCCTCCACCGCAGTCGTCGGCTGACCTGGCCAATCTGATCGCGGCATCCGATCTCGCCGGGCCCACAGGATCTCCGCAGCGACTTTTTTCCGACGCAGACTTTGCACGCTTTATCGCCAACGCCGAGAATCCCGAGCGTCCGGGAGTGCCCGACTCAGGTGTACGCCACATCCAGCTGCCCGATGCCGTGAAAAAGATCGACGCCTGGTTTGTTGCCGGCATCAGAATCGACCCGGGCGCGCCGGGATTGTCGCCGGATGTCATTGCCCAGTTTGGCCGACAACCGCAAATCCGCCTCATCATTCAGCCGGTAACCAATGGACCAGACGGATTCAAAGTTCATGACACCGCCGGCCACCTCATCTTTAACTTTAGCCTCGACCCGGATCCGCCTCTCGACGGTTGTGCGCCGTTTCCGCGGTTCAAGCCGGACGATGAAGTCTTCAAGGCAATCATTCGTGACGTCGCGACCTTGCGCGATCAACTTGCAGCCGGACATTTTGGCAATGTCAAAGTCTCGACTGCTGGTGATCTGAATGTGCATCCGGGCCTTGTTGGGGCATCGGCAAAGGCGTTTCGTGATGCACTCAAGGCCTTACTTGAGAAGCATCTTTCACCGCAACGCCTCAACACCATGGCTGTCATGGGCATCTCGCCGCCCGAGCCCTGGATTTTCGTCTCGATGTTAAGGGTCCCGCAGGCTGGCTTAATACCCGTGCCCGGCCCGACGCTTGATGGCGTACACGCAGCGCAGATGTTCAGCATCGTCGGCGGAAAACACGTCATCCCGCAGCCGATTACCAACAATCAGAGTCCGATCACCTGTCGTCACGCGGCATTGCAAAATCCGCCTTTAGCAGCCGCCGATCGCAAGGGTGTTTCGACATCCGAGTTCATTGATGGCAACGTGCCCAACAGTCGCATACTCGAAATCGTCAATATCATTACCGACCCGAAGAAAAGCCACTTCTTCAATACCGATTGCGTCAGCTGTCACACCGAGACGGCGCAGCCACTCGCCAGGAAAGTTCCAAACTTCGCAGTGCCAGGCGTGGACCGAGCGGTCTTGCCAAAGGAAAACTGGAATGTTCGCAATTTCGGTTGGTTCCCATCGTTCTTGCAGGGCGGGCCGGCGGCGGCGACGATAACGCGACGCGCGGCAGCCGAGACGGCCGACGTGGTCGCCTTCATCAATAGAAAATTGCTGAACAAGTAACAGACGCTGTCGCCGTTTCCGGCTGCCCGCCGGCCCGGCTGAACGCGCGAAAGAGATAGATGGAGTACTTGCTATGGGGAGACGTTCTTTCGGCTCTCGCCTTTATTCCTGGGTGAGGCGCTGGCCTCATGTCGCCGGGCTGTTCTTCGCAATCGTCGTCGTCGCGATTGTGCCGGCCGGCTTGGTGTATTTCGCGCCTGAGAAGGTTCGCGATGCAGCTCTCAAAATCAAGAACGACGCAAATCTCCTCGCTCAACTGCTGCCTGCTACCTTGCCGGAGCCATCGAAAATCGAAGGCGCCTATTGGCTCCCGCAGAATTGGAGCTCGCGCCAGCGTTACTGGTTTCACCACACCTCGCAGGGGACGGCGACCATACCTGTCCCTTATCAATGGTTCCTGGCGTTGGAGCGCCCGGAGCTGTCCTTCTCTTACACGAGCTTGACGGACGACGAGTACTTGCGCCGTCTTGGCTTTATTCCGAGTCCTGGCTCAAAGGACTTCGCCCGTAACGCGCCCTCATACGGTTATCACGAAGATGGGTCGAATGCGGGCGGTGGGAGCCCCGGTTGGAATCCAGACCTACCGGACAATCCAAATGGCTTGCCTGTCGGGTTTGCCATCCTTAAGGGCGGTATCGACCCGGCGACGGGAGCCTCGTACGAAGATCAGATCGGATTGACCTGCGCCGCCTGTCATACGGGGCATCTGGAGTACAAAAATGTCAGCCTTCGGTTCGACGGTGGGCCGGCGATGGTGAATCTCGGGGAGGTTGAACGAGTCGTTGGGCTGTCTATCGGCTACACGCTGATTTTGCCGTGGCGGTTCGAGCGTTTCGCCAGCAGACTGGAGCAGATCAAAGGTCAAGGCGTTGATCGAAAGCAGCTTCGAAGCGATCTGGACCTTGCACTTCAAAAGATCAAAAAGCAAAAGGCCCAGGGCGATAGCCTTTTGACGGAACAGGGAGTTGCGGATCTCGATGAAGGTTTCGGTCGACTTGACGCGCTGAATCGCATCGGGAACCAGGTTTTCTATAGCAACTTACTCGACCCCCTGACCGGCGAACTCACAGATCCACTCCTCAGGGGCAATTTAGCGCGCCACGATGCGCCCGTGAGCTTTCCGCCGATCTGGGACACACCGTATTTCCTCTGGGCGCAGTATGACGCCTCCGTTCTCAACGAACTTGTTCGCAATTCAGGCGAGGCGCTCGGTGTCAGCGCAAAAATCAATATGACCGCGCCCGCGCCCGGACGGCCACTGTTTGCTTCATCGATACATCTATCCGACATCGCGCAGTTCGAAGAGCTTCTGCGCGGCGCCGATCCCTTTTCGGCGGCCGATGCAAGCGGCAAAAAATTTACCGGGCTCGTAGCGCCCAGCTGGAAGGACGCACAGGAGAAATTTCGGAGCGACCCGGCATGGGGCATTGACGAAAAGCTCGTTGAAAATGGCCGCGATCTCTATCGCGCGCACTGCTTTGAATGCCACCGAGGCCCGGTCAACGATCCTGCCTTCGACAAAAGATGGCCGGAGGATTCGTTCTGGAAGCCGGAGAACCCCGATCGCTCCGTCAAGAACGAGAAGAATTGGGTGGACATAGGGGGGCGGCATTATTTCAATGTGGTTCAGATGCCGGTCACGGCGATCGGTACCGATCGTCAACAATCGGATGTCCTCACGACGCGCCGCGTTCACCTACCCGAGTCACTTGGATTAAATCCAGTCGATGACCTCAACAAAGCCTGGGCTTGCGGGCTTCCAGTGAACAAAGGGGCAGATCCTCTTTTCGTACTCGCACTCATGGACGTGGTCGGAAAGACAATCGACCAATGGATCATTGCGAACGGCACCTCGGAAGAAGCCAAGCAGCAGATCTGGGGACCCAGGAAGAATTGCCAAAACCAACGAGTCTACGTTGGGGCTCGGGCGAACCGTAACGGAAAGGCCGAAGATGTTCTTGCCCTCGAACCTCAATATCGGGCGCGCCCGCTGGACGGTGTTTGGGCGACAGCTCCGTATCTGCACAACGGGTCCGTGCCGACGTTAAGAGACATGTTGTTGCCGCAGAACGAGCGGCCGACGTCCTTCTGCGTTGGAAGTCGGGAATTCGATCCAGTCAATGTCGGGCTTGTTACGAAAACACAAGCGAGCGACGCCTGTGCGGCCGGTCTGACGGAATTCAATGTGTCGCTGCTTGGGAACGGCAATCGTGGACATTCGTTTGAAGGCAAGGAAACCGACTTAACGAAGCTGCTCCCTGGTGTTATCGGGCCAGAATTGAGCGATGCCGAGCGGCGCGCACTTGTCGAGTATCTCAAGACCCTGTGAGAGGTCCATTGGCCGCACATGGAAAGTCAAAGCGGCACCTTTCATACGAGCAGCTCTTCCCTCGGTCGCTTCTCGTGTATTCCCCTGAGGTGGGTCAAACGCCGTCGCATATCACAGATTGTCGCGAAGGAATGTGGAACCAGCTTTCGAAGCATCATTCTTATTGACGCAGGGGGTTCGGCAGCGCCTGCGCGAGGATGACTACCGAACTGTCACGCGACTGCGCACGATGCGATGTTTCATGATTACAAGGTGGCATTTCTGTCGGACCTGACCGGCCCAGTATGGGCTACGGAGCGCTCTATCCGGAGAGGTCGATTCTTGCGACGCTCTCGATTTGGCTTCTGTACTGCGCACGTGATGACTGCCGATGACCTGCTAACTCGCATGGAGGTCCGTTAACGAGAGGGCCGAAAAGGCCACTGGATAATGGCCGACCGTGTTGATCATCATCGGGCCGCTGATCGTCACGACGACAAGTTAGGAAAAATCGGATCTTCACTGAACGGATGGTTGATAACCGATAGCGCATCAGGCGCAGTGAATACGCGGTTGCGGGCATAGCCGGTCCGTCCACAAGAAACTTGCGCTCGACAAGCTGCTCCACTGCTCGGGAAGCTGCCTGCACGGTGATGTCGAGAAGCTTAGCCAGGCGCTTCATGCCATTCGAAGGCGTTGCTCCGCCGCCTTGAGGGAATCGTAATAGGCTACTTTATAGTATCCATTCGGCGTATGCCACAGGGTTAGCACCTGAGCAGTCCAGAGTTCTCTTTGTAGAACCTGCCATCTCGATGAGACGTTCGATGCCGAAGTCGGTGAACGCCTGGATGCCGTCTTCGCCGACGCCATAGACTCTGATGGCTCGGTCCTCGATCTCTATTTCATTGGCGACGTCTCGCAGCCAATCTTCGTCTTCGCCGCGGTCCCTCGCGACCTTGGTGACGGTGGTGACGTGATGGACCGTATTGAGGTGGGTGGTCATGGCGCTTGAGCGGAGATGGCTGATGCTGGCGTCCAATTCCATGGCAGAAGCTCGTTCAGACGGTGAACTCTCGATAACCCGGCAGATGCTCTATCGCTTCGTGTCGCCGGAGGGCCAACTGCGGGCGGATGCCCAGCGTCTTCTTGGCATAAAGCCCCAACGGCTCTGCAGCATCAATCAAACAACAAGAAGAGGAGGAAATTGCATGACCGCAATCATGCTCACCCCTAGAGATAGTGGCTGCCGCGGAGCGCCGGCTATCCATCAATCAAAATCCGGCCGCTGGCGGCGAATTTTAGGACAGCCCAGACGCAGTGGTCCGACCCAAGGAGCTGCCGATGATTGGGTGTTTTTCTTGCTTCGATCACCCTTGCGCCAAGGCGCCAACAGCAAGCACTAGCGGTTCGTGGGCGCCGTATTCGCGCTGTACTTGCTCGCAGAAGTCCTCGCATTCGAACGTGTGTCTGTTCGCCAACCAATAGTCGTCTTGGTCGGCCTTCTCCCGAGCATGGGCGGCCTCGATCGGTTCGAAGTTATACGCATCCGTGTAGTATCGTTCTGGCTTCCTTCGCGAAAAGTCCGGGGGGCAGCTTGGGCAATGTCGAAGGCTCGCTCGGGCGCATGTGGATCGGCGCCGTGTTTCTCGCATTAACGGATGCGCCCGCTGTAGGAGCACATCCCGTCGTCCATACCTGGTCCTACAAACTCGCCGACCCCGCCTGATATGATTAGAACCAAGAAACGCTGACTACAACCTCCAGGTTGACTTGCCGCGCTTCCTGTCGTGCATTCGCATCACAGTCTCGTACTGCGGCTCGGTCAGGTAGCCCTTCGCCTCGTAGTACTCGGACAGCGACGCGAGAAACATGACGGTGCTCGGGTCGTGTCTGCGCTTGGTCAATTCCTTGAGATAGGTTCCGATGTTGTCGTCGTATATCTTCTTGTCTTCGGTCTTCGGACTCCGCGGATCGGCCCTGCCGTACTGCCTCGTCGCGCGCTGGCTCGGCGGAGTTCGGTAGTCGCTCGGGGCGGGGGAGCCGTAGGACTTGGGCGCCGGAGCCGCGACGCCGGACACGACATCCTCCCACGTCTTGCCTGCGGAGCGTATCAGCTTGTTGGCCATGCGCATGGCGGCGATAGCCTCGCCGTCGTGGTCGGACTCCGTGAGCCTCATAAATTTGAGCAGGCGCTCGCGGTCTATTATCATCCCCTCTTCTCTTCGATGGCCATTGCGAGCCACGTCCTGATCCGCGCTAGGTTCTTGTGACCGACACCCGGAAGCAGCAGCATGTCCCGGTCAGACATCGCCGCCACCGTCTTCAGTTCGATTAGCGCGATCGCGAGATGGCGCTTTGGCGTGGCCGCCGCGCATCTGCCACAGCGGCATGAGCACCGGGTCGAAGAGACGGAAGCGCGACAGTCGGCGCGCCGATAATCGGAATCGACAACTGCAGAGGCCCCGAGCGGTCAGTGACCAGACGACAGGCGGTGCGAAATGCGCGCGGAGATCGAGGAGGCGCTGTCGGCAACGCACAAGAAGATAGCGAGTATCTTCATCTGATGCCGGATGTTTGTGGGCTTGCACCTGAGTTTCCATTTCGAATGAGCCAGGCAGTACGCGACGGCCTGCCGCGTCTGGTCGGCCTCGTCGGGGGCCAGTCCATCGGTGGCGTCGGCGAGGCTCCCTTGTGCCGGCCTCTTTCGTTCCGTCGGTGCCGATGGCAAGCGAGGCCGATCCTGCTGGTGTCCGGACCAGAGATCGCAGCCGCGGCGCGTACATACCCGCGAAATTACGAGCAAGAACGAGTCTCCGGGCTCGTTCATTGCGTGTGTCATGCAGACGATGGAGCGTCCACTACAAGATCCGGTAGATGCCAATTCCAACTTAAGGCCCTAGGATCCCGCACTGTTCCCCCGCCGATCATCACCGGAGGAAACAGATGTGAACGCAAACGACGAGAAGCCAACAAGGGGCTGAGCGGCACAATACTAGGTGGCCACGCCACGCACACCTCAATCGGGTCCTCGCTATTCTGCTAAGGCCCCTAGACGGTTACGATAGGCGGGGGGTATGCCTACGGAAAATCGATCTGCAGCGACGTCGTCGTATTGGCGCCGAACGACGAAACGATCGCCCGCATCAAGTCCTGCGCAGGGGCGACCTGCACGAACGTATTGGACGCGGCGCACGACCCATTGCCAATTACCGAATCCTCTACCGGATCACTGTTGAGGGTTGCTCGATGACAAAAATGCACCGGTTCGGGATCCTGAATAAGGCGGAGAGCCGCCTGCTTCGCGCCTTCAAGGCTGAACTCTCGTCCGGGGCCACCTAATTCGGAAAGTAGCTTTTCGACCGCTTCTGCGATGGCGTCCTCATCTCCTGGCGTGCCTCTGCGCGAAGCCGTGCCCCCGTGGGCGGGCCTTGCGCTCAGCGCCAACACGACCAACCGTCACATCAATCCCTTTTGAGGGAATCCATCGTCAAAAGGATGCAGAAAACTCAACTGAGAGCAACTATCAAGCTCGGTAGTGAATAGAACCTCCGCACCGCTATAAGCAACAGAGGTGAGGTAAGTGCAAGATGCTGCCGTTCTCAAAATCGACCGCGGCTTGACCGGCTGCGAACTCATGATGGACTTTCTTCGATCGGAAAATAAATGGACCAGACGGCACATCGGCGCGTGGGCAAGCCGGCCATGCCGATCAAACATTCGTAAGAGTGGTTTCCGACCGTCATTCACGAGCTACTTCATGCAGTATATCGTGCACCATGATGATCGCCGCGCCAGAGGGCGCATCAGTCCGAAGATGAGATTCCCCACACTCGCGTGCGTCACTCGACAACGTTGCGCCAAGAGGTATCATGCGCGTGCGCCAGACAAAATCGTTCAGAACAACATCGCGAAAGATTTTGCACTGCCGTGCATTATCTTAAGCTTACCTCGAAGAATCGAAAGCTAACGACAAGCGCAGCTTGTTTGGACCATCGCTCCTCGTTTAAAGGGTCGTCACGGAACGGGAGTGGTTGCGATGGAGCATGGGCAGGCCGAATTGGTCGGACGAAAACCTGTAATCTTCGGGCAGCGTAAGGTGCGGCCGCGAGCCTGCGTGGCCGTCGGCAAGCAGCATCTGCGCGCCTTTCTACGAGATGTGCTGGAGGATATAGGATTTGTGATCAGCGAATGCAGCACTGCTGACGAGCTGCCGCACGTACTCTGCACGGAGCTCCCTGATCTGATCCTGCTCGGCATTGGCTCCGATCGCATCGAGCCTGGAAGATTGCTCGAGATACTCGTACGCGAAAAATTTGCAGGCAGAGTGCTGGCATTCGGCGCCCGCGAATCGATCATCATGACGGCAGTGCAGCAGGTCGGGAGCGAATATGGACTTGCTATGCTGCCGCCGCTGAGGACGCCGTTTGCGGCCGAGACGCTGCGCGATCGGGTCGCCATGCTCTTGCCCAGAGAGCCGGCGCCCCGTCCCGCGGTCCATGTCGGAGAAGCCTTACACGCTGGATGGCTTGAGCTCTGGTATGAGCCGAAGTTTGACGCGTGTACCCTCAGCCGCCGCGGCGCCGAGGCGCTTGTGCGAATGCGGCACCCGACCTGGGGCGTTGTTCCGCCGGCCTATTTCATCCCAGAGCCTCACGATCCGCATTTTAGGGAATTGTCGGAGTTCGTGATCGACCGCGCAATCAAGGATTGGCGCTATCTTTTGGAGCAGAAAACTTCAATCGATCTCTCCATCAATCTCCCGGCAGTATTCCTGATGAACCCGCAGGCGGTACGCGATCTGTGTCAGCGCATGCCGTCGCACCCCGCTTTCGGCGGTTTGACGATTGAAATCGAGAGCGAGGAAGCCATCCGGAATCTAGATCTCCTGATCGAGGTCGCGCGTGAGGTTCGCTTTTACAACATTGGCCTTGCAATCGACAATGTCGGCGCCAATTGGCCGCAGCTGATGGGGGTGGAGAGATTCCCGTTCAGGAAATTGAAAGTGGACCGGCAGTACGTCTCCGGTTGCGGAAATGGGCCCCTGAAGCGAACGGTGTGCCGCCAGATCGTCGATCTAGCCAAAGAATACAGTGCGCGCACCGTCGCCGAAGGTGTGGAGAGCCATGCCGACCTGATCGCTGTGACCGAACTCGGCTTCGACCTTGCGCAGGGCCATCTGTTCGGAAAAGCCATGCCGCTGAAGCAATTTGCACAGTCATCTTTCAGCACTCCTCCACTTCTTCCAAACTAGAGGCGTGAGGAGTGGCTGAGCACAGTCAAGCAAAGCCTAGCAGCGCTCGCCCACACCGCCCTGCTTACCCGGCGCCAGGCTGACTGCAATTACCGGTCAGTTTGCAAGGCCAGTGTCGCTCCTCCTGGCGGGCATCATTTCCCTCCGAAGCGACACCGAAGCTTATTGTAGCACAAATCCGTTTTGGCAAGCCTCCAGCGAGTCAATCCGCGGAAGCAAAGTTGCAGCCATGAGCGAGGCTTGTACAAAATCTCCAGTCAGGGCGTGTGACCGGAGGTTTGCCGAGATCCGGCTAGACGTGCCTGGCTCGCGGCTTCTAGTCGCGCCGCCGGTTTCGGTATCATCGAGCGTCGCGTGGCCCCGCGCTGCCGTGCCGGACAAACCGACGGAAGCTCGCGACGGTCGAGTCGCGACTTGCTCTCGGAGTACTGCCGAGGGCTCTCACAGCTTGAATTGAAGCGGCCTGTTGCTGTAGGAGATGCAACATGGTCTCAGCCCCGGGACAGCACAATGCGCAAATTGCCCGCCATTGAGCCTGTGTGTTTGGCACGGCATTTGAAGGCATCGCCAATGGCATCGCTCGCCTAAGGAGTCGGAAGGCATGGCTTACAAGATCGTCGCTTCGCAATGCACCATTTGTGGTGCATGTGAGTTCGAATGTCCCAACGCGGCAATCAGCCTAAAGCGCGACATTTACGTTGTCGATGCCAAAAAGTGTACGGAGTGCGAGGGCCATTCCGACACGCCGCAATGCGCGGCCGTCTGTCCGGTGCCTGACACCTGTGTCCCGTCTAAGACAGCATAAGCAGCCCGTGTAAGGCTTCATCGATGTCGCGAACGAAGTAGTCGAGGTCGAGCTCGAAGGGGCTCTGTCGGAAGACACCTCAAATTTATCTCGAATAAGGACAAGGCCGCTTCGATGCTCCAGTGGCCGCGTTGAGGCTTGTCCTCGCTGGCTGACGAGCCGAGGCGAGGTGGACGGGCGTCGAATGTATCAAGATCGCTTGCAGAATATCTAGAACTGGTCACTTCGGAGCCGAAGAGCCGGCCTCCTCGCGCGATGAGATCGTTCCGGAGATCCTGAAGCGGTACGAGAAGCTCGACCTCCGCTTACCGGTGGTCACCGTGCACGAGTGCCTGGAGTGTAGGGTCATAGTCCGACCCCGCCGCCCGCGCTCTGGCTGCTTACTCCAGTTTCGCAACTCAGAATGCAGCCCGAGGTCAGCAGCTATTCCTGCATATTGCCCGCGTCCAGGCTCCACTTGCCAAGCGGTGGCGGACGCATCGACGGCGCGCGCCAAAGTCGCTCAGCACGTGAATACCTACCGCACCGAGGAGATCATCTTGGCCAACGGCACCGAGGCGATCGAGCTCATGGCTCGTCGCGGGGCCAGCCGAATACCAAGCTGTCCGACCTGATCATCCCTGCGGTTCTAGAGTAATCCGGCATTGGCAATTCCTAAGGAGCCTCATGGCGGTGTGACCAAACGGACGCCGGCCGAGGATGATCGCAACTTCCTGACGGGCGGGTTTGAGAAGCTGCTGACGGAAAAACCAGGCCCGTCGCGATCACACAGATATCGAAAGCGGCCCAGGCTCGTTCCGGCCGCGGAGCTCATCCGGTTACCCGAACGGGGTATCGACCGCGAACCCATTCACAGGCGGAGCCTGCAGTAGCTTATGGTGTTGGTGCCGCAGCGAGTGTCTGATCGGCAGCTCTGGATCAATCCCGGCTGCGGGCTGAAAACTCGAAAGTGGGAGGAGGTGCGTCCCGCGCTCGTCTGCCGATCGAAGTCATTAACGCTCGACGCTAACCACAGCTCTACTATTCATTATCCAGCGCGTGGATGCGTCCCATCACAACAATCTATTTTACCTCCCTTACGGAATGTCATAGGAGATTGGCGCCTTGGCGCGATCTTCGGGAAGATAATCGAGCGTTTCTGGTGTTTTGGGGAAGCCAAATGCTGCTGCGCGACGGCAAGCGGCTCCAGATTTGCGCGGAGGCGATATCCGCTTCTCGTTGTTTGACGGCGAATGCCCTTGCCGTAAATCGATCGCCGGTAGTCCTCCCTACCGACGAAAGCTGGTGCGATGCGTAAAGCAGCGTCGCTCCTGCGTGACTTTCGCCCGGCCCCCCGAGTAGGCCGGGCGCTTTTTTATAGGACTGGCTATGAGAGACGGCATGGGATGATTCATTTTGACGTCTTTGCGCGACCCCGGGTACGTGAAAGGCATCTGCTACACCAAGCATGAGGCCGGTGCTGTTAAATCCTATCTGTCTATGGAAGGCTTTGGCCTCATGTTCGTACGCGTCGGTGGTGTCGGATACTTGATCTTAGGTACCCGCCCAGTCAGGGAATACAGAAACGCTACGATGTCGTTCTCTTCCTCGTCGCTAAGCCTGGCGCAGAGCTGGATCTCAATCATCAGGGCAACAGCTTGCTTCACGCTCTAAACTTGGCCCGAGGGGCTCGCCACGCGACGTTCCGCAAGGGCGCTGCGCGGGAGACATATTCGTCACCGACTGCCTTGGTGACCGCGAACCAACCCTTATCAGCGGCCCGGAAGCAGGCTTGCGTCAGGCTTTTTCATCACGCCGAATGAGAAGTAGGCCTGTCCACCGACGTTGATTCCCTTGTGGCAAGCGGAGCATCCGTTCTCTATAAACAGTGCCAACCCTGATTTCTGCTGATCAATCCGGAGCATGTGTATTGCCCTCCACATACTGATCGAATGGGGCCGCAGGTGAAATGAGGGCCGCTTCATTAGCCTCGATTGCCTTCGCATAGTTTTCAAAGGTGACCGGTCTCGCTTCGTTCGGGAAGGCATTTTTGACCAAGGCGACATAGCTGGCCATTGCGTTCAAGCTGTCGAGCACATGATTCGGAGTCGCACTCATTTCGGCACTCGGCTGCACAGGGCCGGTGGCTTGCGCCTTCAGGTCCGCGGCGCGGCCGTGCCAGAATGGCGTCACCTTGAACACCGCGTTGTAGACGGTTGGCGCCCGACGTAAGCCGACCTTCCAGACGTGACCGGCTGAGGTCGGACCGGGATCGACTCCGCCGGTGCCGAGATTGCGGCACGTATTGCAGCTCATGATCTCGCTTGCCGATAGCCGCGGATCCAAGAACAGCATCTTGCCAAGATAAACCCTTCCATGTGTGACTGAATTGTCCTTTACCGCAGGAATGACTGAGGGGATCGGATGGAAGATCTGATTGGCGGTTCTCATCAGATCATCGTCAGCGTTAGCTGCTGGCGACATCAGCAGCCCAATCGCCAAAACAGATGCTTCAGCCGCAAACCGAAGCTTCCGGATCGATTTGTTCATAAACCCACCTCATCAGCTTTGGTTGTTATCGCGGAAACAGTCGACAACGAGGCCACCCTCCGTTCTTTCAACAAGTCGGCGCAGTATGCACCGCATCCTCTGAAAGGGAGGCTGCATCAAACGTGGGATTTCGAGGTGCTCGCGGCCGGTGTGCGCCCAGGAGGGAGGTTTGGCCCTTATTTGATTCGCGAGTTCGCTTTGAGCCAGATCACGACATTCGTGTTGGTAGATCAGACTAGCGCCTCGCCTTCGGCGTGATGGTCGATCTGACAACAACGGGTGTGCCGCATAAGGGTAAGCTGTCCGGTACCTGCATCGGTGCTCCATCAAGCGATTGGGTGGCCACTACGCTCCCTCGAAGTTGATCGTATGCGTCTTACACCGCCGGTCGCGCTCAGCGCTGACGGTGTGGCTGGACCATAGCAACCGCCAGGCCAGTTGTATCTGACGTGCAAGCTGCTGATTTACTTTTAGAACGAGTCCGGGCGAACAAACAGCGTCGGATGTCTTGGCTTGATGAATACATGCAGTGTTACAGGTGCGACAAGCGTCGGTCCCGGCTAGACATCATCGCACAGAGAGTCTTGTGATGAGATCGAACTGCTGCTTGCGCGCCGAACGCGAGAACGGCGGTAATAAGGTCTACGCAGGTTTGGCGAGACACTGGACCGAGGCGCCAGGCGGTGCGCATCGCTCACGATTTCGTCGAGCCCTGCCGACTGAAGCCTCTCCGACTCATATGCGGGGCCGCTTCGGGGCGCGACCGCCGCGACATCCCGCCCTTTGTAAGGACGACCTCGAGCCTGAACATGGCCTTGCCTCCCACCTGAGGTTCGCTGGCATGACAATTGCCGTTCTCAATCCGAAAGGCGCGGTTACCCAGAGCTTGACGGTGCGACGGCCCGATTAGTCAGATACTCCCATTCGGCACCAGCTTAATTCTCCGGCCTGACACCGGATCAGGCCGGGTGTCGGTTGGAATAAGATAAACCAGTTCGGCCCGCTGGCGGGCGAGTGGCAGCTTTTGAAGTCCTGCGCGCTGATGGCAAAAGGCGCTGAACTTCTGCAGAAGCAACCGTCACTTCGTGCCCTTGCGTTGAAAGACTGCGATACAAGAGGACATGCTGGGAGGAGATCGTGACATCATATCCGCAGATGGGCAGGTCGTGAGATGTCATCGGCGTCTTCCCGGGATCGACGTGATTGACCAGTTGTCGATGGCTGGTTCAGGCTAAATATGGTATGGGTGATGGCTTCGATTGACGATCGCTTGAATGAGATTAGATACGTGCGGAATGACATTTGGCGCTGTCGCAGAAGGCTTCAATGTGAGCTGACTGATCTCGAGCGTAAGATCCTCGAAGAGGGTCTGCTTGAGCGGCAGTCTGCCTTTGACCAGCTCCTGGCGACCACGTTTCCTTTCACATTGACACTGTGAAGAAAATTGCGGGACCTGTGCCGCGGGGGGCAATGGCGCGGAAATGGCATTCGCCCGCAGAACGCCTGGGCCCGCATCAAGAACGTAGCGCTCCGGCCGCGGGCCGTCGCGCCCCTGATGGCCGCCGCCGAGCTGAAAGGCGTCGGTCCATAGCCTCGGTTCACCGACGTGCTGGCTCGCTGCGCGCCGTGAACGCGGATAATGGAATCGTTCGGGTACCCATTCAACGGCCATCGCCGGGGGATACCGATCGCCTCGTTTCTGCGACACCGCGATTACCGTGAGTAGCTTTCACCCGACAGAGTGATTGAAGAAGCTTGAATCGGCCGTAGCGTCAGATTGTACAGAGCAGGCGGACGATATTTCAAACCAGGTGCAGCCGAATGATAAGATCCGTTCTCGCTTGTATATTATGTTCCGCTCTCGAGTTGCTCGGGCCAAGTACGGGCGCGGTTGCGGACACAAGGCGGTACGCGTGCACGATCACTGCCGCCGATCGAGAGCCGGTCGGAGTTCCGAATGAGCGGGTCATTCTCAGCGTTCAATATGGCTGCTGGATCGCGGGTGGTCTCTTGAGCGAAGCGGGAATCAAAGTGGTGTCGGTCAGCGAGTGGGCTGCTGACAAAGGGTCATACTTGGCTTCCCTGGAAATTCACCGCGCGCTGGAGGGAGTTGCAATCGGACAACTCTACGAGGCGGCCGGCTTCTCAATCATCGAAGGCGAGCAAGGCATTGCGGTCGCTACTTCCGGCACGACAGTATTCAAATCCGCATCTGGCTCGTTGGCAGCCCTTTCAGGGAAGACCCTTAAATTCACGACCAAACCCACTGGCCTACGTAGCTTCGAATTGGAGTTCACAGATTGGCCAGAATCTCTTCTATGGAAGTGAACTCGTGTCTTACGCTGATTTCCGCAGGCGCGCGGACGCACGAATTACCGTCCATACTCTTAGCCGCACACAATACGTGCTCCCCGGCCTGTGTGCTGTCCTCCAAGGCGAGCACGCCCGCAACAAGTTAAGCTAAAACTCCGAAGGTAGTCGGGCCCTGTAGAGCTTTCAAATTAACCTTCACCCGAGCCGATCAGCAGCTCTTTAAGGCGCTGATCAGCATCAGGGACGAACTGGTCTCGCAGAAGGGGCATCTCTTCGGCAGCGCCTGCGCGACACCGAAGCTATCGACAAGGAACAGACGCAGCCCGATGTTGAGCACGAAGAAGAAGCTGCCGGCCCACAGCCGGGGCTCCAGAAACATTTTTGCTGATCTCGGCCTGGCGAACGCCCGGGAGTACCAACTCAAGGCAGCACTCGTCCTATAACTGAAGCGGTTGATGGCGGAGCGGGAGATCACTCAGACCGAAGCCGCGAGGCTGTCGGGCGTGAAGCAGCCCAACCTGCCCAGGATGCTTCGTGAGCAGTTCAGGCCGGTTTCTGTGGTAAAGCTGCTGCGTATGCTGACAGCGTTCTAGTCTTACGAAGGTCGCGGGCGTTGTCCTGTGAGAATCAGTTAGCGGTTGAGATTCAGGCATCGGCAACGGGGGCTGATATGGATCTCCGGACATCAGGCGGCAGTGAATGGCGATTTTCGGCTTTTGCCGGGGGACTTGTGAGCGTGATCGGATATGCGGAAAGGGCCCGGCCCTTGTTTGATTGTCGCATCGGCTTAATCATGCCGGGGGAGCATAAAGGCGTTGAGCCGATGGCAGCGGTGACAGCACCTGATCGGACGTCGGCGCAGCATCAGTCGCTGCTGCACTTCGTCGGCCAATCGCCTTGGTCCGACGAGGGCGTTTTGGCCAAAGTTGGCGAGATGGTACTGCCGGCGATGGAGCGCCGTGGACCGATCGAAGCGTGGATCATCGATGACACCGGTTTTCCCAAGAAGGGAGCGCATTCGGTCGATGTGGCGCGTCAATATTGCGGGCAGCTCGGCGAGCAAGATAACTGCCAAGTCGCGGCGTTCCTGTCGCTTGCCAATCACCACCCAGTCTGCCGGCGATGTATCGTCTCTATCTGCCGCAGGATTGGGCAGCAGATAACAAACGTCGGCACAAAGCGGGCGTGCCCCAGGAGATCAGCTTTATCCAGGAGATCGCACTTGAGCAAATCGAAGCAGCCTGCAGAGCCGGGCTTACTCGCGGCGTGGTGCTGATGGATGCCGGATATGGCTGCAACAGACCTGCGGACCAGCATCAGCGCGTTGGGGTTGACCTATGTGGCCGGTATCTTGCCAAACACCACGGTGTGGACATCCGACACGGCGCCGCTGCCGCCAAAAAAATGGTCGGGTAAGGGGCGACCACCAAAGCTGCTCCGCCGCGACCACAAGCATCACCGATTTCGGTCAAGGAGCTTGCTGTTTGCCTTCCTAAGGGGGCTGGCGCACGACCGAGTGGCGAGAGGATGCGGCCGAGCGGCTATCGTCGCGCTTCGCCCGCGCGCGTTTGCGTCGCGCATCGAGATTACCAGCTCACCGGACGCCGACCGGAAGAATGGCATTTGATCGAATGGCCAGAAGGTGAGGACTAGCCGACCAAATACTGACTTTCAACGTTGCCGGAAAGGATCACTTTCGGAAAGCTAGTCGATCTAACCAAGCTGCGATGGCGCATCGAGCGCGATTATCAGGATCTCAAACAAGAGGTCGGGCTCGGATATTTCGAAGGGCGAGGTTGGCGTGGCTTCCACCACCACGCTACGCTGTGCATCGCGGCCTACGGATTCCTGGTCTCCGTGAGGGAGACGATTCCCCCTCGGGATCTCGTTCCGCTAGGCCGTTCAAGAAACTTGCGGTTTCGAACGGTTACCAACCCAGAGGCTCCGCCACTAAGACCCGAACGTCACATCCCGAACTCGGTTGCGACCATGCGGCGACGAATGATCATTGCCATCGCCTGGAACCTCTAACGCTGTCCCTGTTCCATTCGGCAATCGAAGCGTCTTCTTTTGTGACGCGGTAAGACTAGGTCCAGCGCGGTTTCATAGCGAACCTTCAAGAACCTGGCGGCGTGCTCATGGATTCTTAAGTTTTGAGCCAACAACGCCGCATGGATTGTAGCTATCCACGCCTCAAGCCAAGCTGAATACGCCGGAGAAGACTGGCAGCTCATATCGGGCGACAATATTGTTGAAGCGAACATGGGTGGGCAATCGGCGTGCCACAAGAGATGGTGTGCGAGCCGTTGACGAAACGTTGCGTTTTGCACAGCGCCAACGTAGAACCGCGTCTCGGTGTCGGGTCACTGCCACGAACGTATCAAACCGAAGAGTGCTGAACGCGACAACACGGAGCGTTCATCGATATCGAAGCCTGGAGCATCGTTTCCTTTTAAGAACTTCAACAACTCGATGGCTGGATAACGCTTGAGGCGTTTGCCGATGACGGAAGCCCGAGCCTGGATCTGGCTTTATGAGGAATGACTGTACGATACGATATTCGATGCGAGACGAATGGCTGGACGGTTTACTACATCCGCACTGGTTTTGCTGCGCTGATCAATGACGTCGCCCCATAGCCTTCCCCTGGAAGACGCCGACGACCTGGCCGATCTGTTGAATCACCTACAATCAGAGCAGGCCTACGTCAGCAGTCACTAGCGCCGCGATTTTCGCTCTGGTCGCCGCGCTTTGGTGTGGCGGAGGATAAACGGTGTATCGACGGGAGCTTCCACGGGTCTCCGAACTTCGCGACTTTGTCCAGTATTCATCATCGCGAGACGTATTTCCAGAATTTTGCGAAATCGCTGTCGGAGATCCCTCAAAAACTGAAGCAGTTCCCGCGACATCGAGCGGGACTTCCGATGTCGACGAAGGCCTTGGCCATGCCGTGAAGGCCCAGCGCGTTGAGCTGACCAGCGGTCAAGCCGCCAATCGGGGCGATTGGCGATGGTGGTGGCATATGATCTGCACCCGCCGACGGTGGCAACTGCTGACTCTAGTAGGTTTGTTGTTCCCACGCATGAGCTAGTAACTAGGTGATTTTGACAGACACGCTTCGGGCACCAACAATGCAAGCCCTGCACAGGAGATCCTCTATGTCGTCGACCGCACTGCGCAGCAGCTCTGTTGCGTTGATCCTTTTTGCCAGCGGGATCATGGGGAGCGCGCAGGCAGACAATCCGCCCCCGCGCGCCAATGCCACGACGCCAGCCGGCCAGAACGGCGGCCCCGGCGAACGCGCCGGCCAAGCGCCGAGTACGCCGTCGGCCGCCGAGCAGCATCGCCTGCCGCCGGACTCCAGCACCAGGCAAACGCTCGATCTCCCTGGGCGGACGCTTTCTTTCATCGCGACGGCCGGCTCCATCCGCCTGTTCGACGAGAAAGGCGAGCCGGAGGCCGACATCGTCTATACCTCCTATCAGCTTGACGGCACCGATCGCGGTACGCGCCCGGTAACGTTCTTCTTCAACGGAGGACCGGGCTCATCATCGGCCTGGCTGCAGCTCGGCAACGCCGGACCGTGGCGGCTGCCGATCAATGCAGACGAGGTCACGCCATCCACTTTTCCGGAGGTGAGGCCAAACGCGGAGACTTGGCTCGATTTCACCGATTTGGTGTTTATCGACCCCGTAGGCACAGGCTATAGCCGTTTCGTGGGAACCGGCGATGATGTGCGCAAGCGGCTCTTTTCAGTTGACGGCGACGTCAACGCGCTCGCGCTGGTGGTCCGTCGCTGGCTCGAAGAGCATGACCGGCTGTTGTCGCCGAAATACATCGTGGGTGAAAGCTATGGGGGCATTCGCGGGCCAAAGGTTGTGCACCAGTTGCAGATGCGGCAGGGCATAGGAGTCAAGGGCCTGATAATGGTCTCGCCGCTCTTCGACTACGGCCAATTTGCCCGCACTGGCTTGCTGCAATACATCGCAACACTGCCGAGCTACGTCGCGACCCTGCGTGAAGCCGAGGGTCCGGTAAAGCGAGCCGATCTCGCCGACGTGGAAGCTTATGCACGCGGAGAGTTTCTGACCGACCTCATCAAAGGTCAGGCGGACAGGGAAGCGACCACGCGTCTGGCCGACAAGGTCGCGGCGCTGACCGGCATCGATCAGGCGGTGAGTCGCAGGCTCGCGGGCCGCTTCGACCTCGCCGAGTTTCGCCGTGAGTTCGATCGTAAGAACGGCATGTTAATCGGCAGATATGACGCCTCAGTGCGTGGCCTCGATCCGTTTCCGGACTCCGATTTCCATCTTTCCGGCGATCCGTCGAGCGACACGCTGCTCGCACCTCTGACCAGCGCCACTGTCGATCTCCTTACGCGCAAGCTAAACTGGCGGCCAGACGGCTCCTATGAGCTAGTCAACGGCGCGGTCAGGCGGGCTTGGGATTTCGGCCGCGGGCCTCCGGAGTCGCTGTCGGAGCTGCGCCAGATTCTCGCAACGGACCCGAAGATGAAATTGCTAGTCGGGCACGGCCTGTTTGACCTCGCCACGCCTTATCTCGGATCACAGATCGTGCTCGACCAATTGCCGCCATTTGCCTCAGCACCGCGCGTCAAACTCGTAGTCTTTCCAGGCGGCCACATGTTCTATTCACGAGATGGCTCGCGCTACGCGTTTCGTGCAGAGGCCGAAGCGATTATGGAGTAACCCGCACCGCGAACTAGGTCCCAAGCATGCTCGTGTTCGCGCGAGCATAGTTACAGATGAAGCTGCTCATGGCGCCGGCTTCGGCATGTAAGTTCATGGTTCCCCCGGGTTTGGTTATGGGTTAGGGGAACCTACTTCTTCTCACTTGTGCCGCATCATTCTTGCCGACTCGGGTGAGGTTTGCCTTTCCCGACTCTGCGCGGTGCTGGAAAACGGCTTCTTGAGTGCTCCTATCTGCCCCGCATTGCGCCAAGCTTGTTGACGTACAACCTGAATCTCTCCAGAGAGCAGTTCTACACAACTGGCATCTTCGGAGCGTCAATGGGAAGCACCTCTGGAGTGTCGTTCACAGCTAGTCGTAACTGTACACGGAATACCGAGAGGTTCGCGTTGCGCGAGGCAGTTCTACCTTGCGCGGTATTCCGCCGATAGTTCTGGCTACGCCAGCGCCGATCACGCACCGTGCCGCCGAGCAACAATTGGGGCTCGGTTACCTGGCCAGTATTCTCAGAAAGCAAGGGGGCGAATATTCAAATCATCGACGGTTGGCTGGGCGGTCTGACGAGTGACGAGATCGTAGATTCGATAGCCCGGGTGCCGCTTCCGCTTTGAATTGGAATTTCCTGCTAGCAATCCAATATGGCTCGGGCAATAGAAGTCATGCAGCTGCTTCATCAGCGTGGTCTACAACCCCCGACGATCGCCTGCGGCTACGAGCCGACCTTTCATCCGGATGAGTTCCTGAACGCTGCGTTCGACGTCGCGGTCCTCGGCGAGGCCGAAGAAACTGTCTGCGAGTTGAGCGAGCACTCGCATTCGGTAAACTGGACCTCTCCGACATTCAGGGATCAGCTACAAACACTGCGGCAAGATCGTTCGTGGCGGGCGCAGGCCAGCGGTCGCGAACCTTGACGCCATACCTTTAGCCGCGACACGATCCTCGCCTCACTTGAGCGACGGAGCGCTGTGCCCGTGCTTTCGTCACGCGGCTGCGCGGCCCACTGCACGTTCTGCGTTCTGCTTGATCGTTGCCTTTGCGAAAGTATCGGATGGTTCGCATTGGAGGCAGCGTTCGATCGAACACTTCGTCGACGGGCTGGAGCAGGTTAACCGATCTTCGGCGGCGTCAATTTCCCGGAGAGCGCAACTGATTGTTTTGTTTCGGACAGGCCGTTGGCGGGTACGCCTCTCGGTGTCTGAAAGGGTCAGGTTTCTAACAATCCGCATCCTGCCAACTATCTAGCTCTACAGATGTGGGTTTTTGTATTCAACCAGCGCTGGCACACTCATTGCAAACCCCTGCGCAGGAGGCGGCTGTTAGCCCTTTGCAACAACATGCAGAGGGACACGCCCCTGATGGCAGGCAGTGAGTAAAGAAGCCGATATGACCACCCGCCGGAGAATAGGCATGACTTCACCGAGACGCACCTTGGTCAGCGATCCCGTCGATAAATCAACAGCGTCACACACACCGCGCTCGCAAGCGCTCAGCCGAGATGAACTACAACATCGTGAACGACCGCTGCCGCATGATCCAGAAGGCCGCGAAGTTGCGATCAGTAGGACCGGTCACGGAGATTGCACGCCTTACACCTGAATGCCGGATCGGAAATCCGTCCGTCTACCAGAAACACGTCGCTTCATGGTCCGAGGCGACAATCAAGGGAAATTTCTATGAGCCGAGCAACTACCCAGAGCGTCGCTGAGATCAAGGCGCGCAACAAGCAGCTAATCGATGAGGTGTTGAAGGCCTACCCAGAGAAGACCGCCAAAAGGCGCGCCAAGCATCTCAGTGTTCACGAGGCGGGGAAGTCGGATTGCGGCGTCAAGTCGAATATCAAGTCCATTCCGGGCGTGATGACCATCCGTGGCTGCGCCTACGCAGGCTCCAAGGGCGTGGTCTGGGGCCCGATCAAGGACATGATCCACATTAGCCACGGTCCGGTCGGCTGTGGTCAGTACTCATGGGGCTCGCGGCGCAACTACTACGTCGGCACGACCGGCATCGACACCTTCGTGACACTGCAGTTCACCTCCGATTTCCAGGAAAAGGATATCGTGTTCGGCGGCGACAAAAAGATCACAAAACTGATCGACGAGCTCCAGGAGCTATTTCCTCTCAACAGGGGCATCACCATTCAGTCCGAATGTCCGATCGGTTTGATCGGCGACGATATCGAGGCGGTCTCCAGAGAAAAATCAAAGGAATATGGCGGCAAAACCATCGTGCCTGTGCGGTGCGAGGGCTTTCGTGGTGTGTCACAATCGCTCGGACATCACATCGCGAACGATGCAGTTCGAGATTGGATCTTTGACAAGAGCGCCCCAGAGGCCAGCTCTAAATTTGAGCCGACGCCATATGACGTTGCGATTATCGGCGACTACAACATCGGCGGCGATGCCTGGTCGTCACGGATCCTGCTCGAAGAAATGGGCCTGCGCGTCATCGCCCAGTGGTCCGGGGATGGATCGCTCGCTGAATTGGAGGCGACGCCGAAGGCGAAGCTCAACATATTGCATTGCTATCGCTCGATGAACTACATCTCACGGCACATGGAGGAAAAATTCGGGATTCCCTGGTGCGAGTACAACTTCTTCGGCCCTTCCAAAATCGCGGAGTCGTTGCGCAAAATTGCAAGCTTCTTCGACGATAAGATCAAAGAAGGCGCCGAGCGCGTCATCGCGAAATATCAGCCGCTTGTCGACGCGGTGACCGCGAAATACCTGCCGCGGCTCGAAGGCAAGACCGTAATGCTGTTCGTCGGCGGCTTACGTCCTCGCCATGTCATTGGCGCCTACGAGGACCTCGGCATGGATGTTGTCGGCACTGGCTATGAGTTCGGGCATAACGATGACTACCAGCGCACCGCTCAGCACTACGTCAAAGATGGCACGCTGATCTACGACGATATCACCGGCTACGAATTCGAGCGCTTCGTCGAAAACATCCGGCCAGACCTCGTCGGTTCCGGTATCAAGGAAAAATACGTCTTCCAGAAAATGGGCGTGCCGTTCCGCCAAATGCATTCCTGGGACTACTCGGGTCCTTATCACGGCTATGACGGCTTCGCGATCTTCGCCCGAGACATGGACATGGCGATCAATTCCCCGATCTGGGGGAAGACCACGGCACCTTGGAAGGACGCTCCGCGGCCGAGCCTTCTGGCGGCGGAATAGGAACCCCGACGCCCGGGCCCTTTCTTCCGCGGAGGAGGGGAAGGGCAGGAGAACGAACACAAGAACCTAAAGAGTGCCATGATGACACAGAACGCCGAACACATACTCGACCACGCTGAGCTTTTCCGGGGAGACGAATACCAGCAGATGCTGGCCAATAAGAAGGCGCTATTTGAGAATCCGCATGATCCCGCCGAAGTCGACCGTATCAGAGAATGGTCCAAGACACACGAATACCGCGAGAAGAACTTTGCCCGCGAGGCGCTAACGGTTAATCCGGCGAAGGCTTGCCAGCCGCTAGGTGCGGTGTTCGCCGCGCTCGGGTTCGAGCGCACACTGCCGTTCGTCCACGGCTCACAGGGCTGCGTCGCGTATTATCGCAGCCATCTGTCACGGCACTTCAAGGAGCCGACCTCGTGCGTCTCCTCGTCCATGACGGAAGACGCGGCCGTGTTCGGCGGGCTCAACAATCTTACCGACGGGCTTGCCAACAGCTACAACATGTACAAGCCGAAAATGATCGCGGTCGCGACGACCTGCATGGCGGAAGTCATCGGCGACGACCTCAACGCCTTCATCAAAACATCCAAGGAAAAAGGTTCAGTCCCCGCGGACTACGATGTACCATTCGCTCACACTCCTGCATTCGTCGGCAGCCACGTTACCGGCTACGACAACATGCTCAAGGGCATCCTCGAGCATTTTTGGGACGGCAAAGCCGGCACAGCGCCAAAACTCCAGCGCAAAGCGAACAACACGATCAACTTCATCGGCGGCTTCGACGGCTACACTGTCGGCAACATGCGTGAGATAAAGCGCATATTCGAGCTGATGGGGATCGGCTACACCATCCTCGCGGATGCCAGTGACGTATTCGACACCCCCACCGACGGCGAGTTCCGCATGTATGACGGCGGCACCACGCTGAAGGATGCCGCGAACGCAGTCCACGCGAAGGCAACCATCTCCATGCAGCAATATTGTACGGAGAAGACGTTGGCCTTCGTCAAGGGGCACGACCAAGAGGTCGTCGCCTTCAATCACCCCCTGGGTGTCAGCGCTACGGACGATTTCCTGATGACGCTGTCGCGTATCACCAACAAGGCAATTCCAAATGCGCTGGAGCGGGAGCGCGGGCGTCTGATAGACGCAATGGCTGACTCTAGCGCGCATGTTCACGGCAAGAAGTTCGCGATCTACGGCGATCCAGACCTCTGCTATGGCCTGGCCGCATTCTTGTTAGAGCTCGGCGCTGAGCCCACGCACGTGCTCTCGACGAACGGGGGTAAGGCCTGGCAGCAGAAAATGCAGGCGCTGTTCGCGAGCTCGCCGTTCGGTAAAAGCTGCCGCGCCTTCCCGGGCAAGGATCTCTGGCACATGCGTTCGCTCCTGTTCACAGAGCCGGTCGATTTCCTGATCGGAAACACCTACGGCAAATATCTCGAGCGTGACACTGGAACACCGCTAATCCGCATCGGGTTTCCCATCTTCGATCGCCATCATCACCATCGTTACCCAGTGTGCGGCTATCAGGGCAGCATGAATGTGCTGGTCAAGATTCTCGACAAGATCTTTGATGAGATCGATAGAAAAACCAGCTCGGTCGGCAAGACAGACTACAGCTTCGACATCATACGCTAAGGCGAGCGCCCCGCCTCATCGTCCGCAGGAACAGCGGCGCTGTGGCGGGGATCACAGGTTATCCGCCGGCCATCCTCTTGGTCTGTGCGGCGTCTTGATATCCCCGAAAGAGACACCATGACTGCGCTTTCCACGACCATACTGGACGTCTTTAACGAACCGGGCTGCGCCAGGAACGCGAGCAAATCGAACATCGAGCGCAAGAATGGATGCACCAAGCAGCTGAAGCCGGGCGGCGCCGCCGGCGGGTGTGCCTTCGATGGCGCCAAAATCGCACTGCAGCCCTTCACCGATGTCGCCCATCTTGTGCATGGTCCAATCGCCTGTGAGGGCAATTCCTGGGACAATCGCGGTTCCGCCTCCTCCGGCTCCGATCTGTGGCGCAGAGGCTTCACCACTGACATGAGCGAGAACGACGTCGTGTTCGGCGGCGAGAAACGGCTGTACAGGGCAGTCAAGGAGATCACAGAGAAATACGACCCACAGGCCATCTTCGTCTACCAGACGTGCGTGCCCGCGATGATCGGTGACGACATCGATATGGTCTGCAAGGCGGCCTCCGCCAAATTCGGCAAACCGGTCATTCCCATCAATGCACCGGGATTTGTGGGGTCGAAGAACCTTGGTAACAAGCTCGCAGGCGAAGCACTGCTGGAGCACGTCATCGGTACCGGAGAGCCCGATTACACCACTCCGTATGACATCAACATCATCGGCGAATATAACCTGTCCGGCGAGCTCTGGCAGGTCAAGCCGCTGCTCGATGAGCTCGGAATTCGGATCCTGTCCTGCATCTCGGGGGACGGCAAGTACCGCGAGGTCGCTTATTCGCACCGAGCCAAGGCCGCGATGATGGTCTGCTCAAAAGCAATGATCAACGTCGCACGCAAGATGAGGCAGCGCTACGGCATCCCGTTTTTTGAAGGCTCGTTCTACGGTGTTGAGGATTCCAGCGATTCACTGCGCCAAATCGCCCGCATGCTAATCGAACGTGGCGCGCCGGCTGAGCTGATGGAACGAACGCAAGCCCTGATCGTACGCGAAGAGACCAAAGCCTGGACTGCGATCGAACGTTTCAAGCCGCGTTTTGTCGGCAAGAGGGTCGTTCTCATCACCGGTGGCGTGAAATCCTGGTCGATGGTAGCCGCTTTGCAGGAGGCCGGGCTCGAAATCGTCGGCACGTCCGTGAAGAAATCGACCGAGAAGGACAAGGAACGTATCAAGGGAATATTGGGCCAGCACGCCCACATGATCGAGGACATGTCACCGCCCGAGATCTACAAGTTCCTCAAGGACGCAAAAGCCGACATCATGCTTTCGGGCGGCAAGTCGCAATTCGTCGCACTAAAGGCGGCGACGCCATGGCTCGATATCAACCAGGAGCGCTGCCACGCCTATATGGGCTATGTCGGGATTGTCAAGCTCATGGAGGAGATCGAGAAAGCGCTCTACAATCCGATATGGGATCAGCTCCGCCAAGAGGCGCCTTGGGATGAGTTCGATTGGAAGCGTCAGGCAAAGACGGTTGCGCAGATGGATGCGCAAACCGTTGATCCAGTTCGGAGCGCGAACACGAACGGCGTCAAGACGATAAGTTTCTCCAACAAAAGTGAGGTCGGCGATGGTGAGCGCGCGAGTGCGGCGCATGGCCCGAACTTCGTCGAGCCCGCCAAGCCGTGCACCAATTCCACCGCAAGGGGCCTTGCTTGTAAGGACACTCTTTCCGATCTCCAGCCCCCGGCGCTGCAGGCGGCGGAGTAGGAGAACGACATGGCGATCGTCACTGCCTCGAAGAAAGCCTGTTCGGTCAATCCGCTCAAGATGAGCCAGCCGATCGGCGGCTCATTTGCCTTCATGGGCCTGCGCGGCGCGATGCCGCTTTTGCACGGCCCGCAAGGTTGCGCCTCCTTCGGGCTGACGCTGTTCGTGCGCCATTTCAACGAAGCCGTGCCGATGCAGACGACCGCCATGAACGAGGTTGCCACCGTGCTCGGCGGTCTCGAGAATCTCGAACAGGCGATCATCAGCATCTACAATCGCGTCGAGCCCGAGATCATTGGTATCAATTCGACTGGCGTTACCGAGACCAACGGCGATGACGTCGAGGCCTTCATCCGGTTGATCCGGCAGAAGCATCCGCAGCTCGAAAAGCTTCCCCTTGTCTACGTCTCGACGCCGGATTTCAAGGATGCCTTTCAGGATGGCTGGGGCAAAACAGTGGCGCGGATGATCGAGGTGCTCGTGGTTCCCGTCGACGCAGCGAGACCGCGCGATGGCTCCCGCGTCAACGTGCTACCTGGCTGCCACCTCACGCCCGGCGATCTCGACGAGCTTCGCACGATGTTTGAGGATTTTGGGCTCAAGCCCTCCTTCCTGCCGGACGTTGCCGGTTCGCTGGATGGCCACATCCCCGACGAATTCACGCCGACCACGATCGGCGGCATTGGAATGGACGAGATCACGACCATGGGGCAGGCGGCCTGGACGATCGCGATCGGCGCGCAAATGCGCCGTGCGGCCGAGATCATGCAGGCGCGGACAGGCACGCCGTTCCGTCTGTTCGAGCGGCTCTGCGGCCTTATGCCAAGTGACGAATTCATCGCGTTTCTGAGCGAGATCAGCGGCCGGTCGGTGCCCTCGAAATACCGCCGGCAGCGTGGACAGCTGGCAGACGCCATGCTGGATGCCCATTTCCATATCGGCGGCCGCAAGCTCGCGATCGGCGCCGAGCCGGACTTGTTATTCGATCTCTCCAGCTTCCTTCACGAGATGGGGGCGCAGGTAACGGCTGCGGTGACGACGACGAACTCACCGGTGCTCCAGCGGGTCAGGACCGAGGACGTCCTGATCGGCGATCTGGAGGATCTTGAAGAGCTCGCCAGGTCACGTGACTGCGACCTCTTGATGTCGCATTCACACGGTCGCCAGGCCGCTTCGCGACTCAATGTTCCGTTCCTCCGGGTGGGCTTTCCGATGTTCGATCGCCTTGGCGCTGCGCACCTCACGAGCGTTGGCTATCGCGGCACGCGTGATCTGATCTTTGATATCGCCAATCTGATCATCGCCGACCGCGAAACCAACCATGGGCCGACGCCCGACACCTGGCCATCACCTGCGGTGACCTGCAGGTCCATCCGCCCCAGTTGCATTGAGCAGGAAGAGAAAAAACACGGATGAAAGTTGCATTCGCCACTCAGGACTTGAAGCACGTCGATGCGCACTTCGGCTGGGCCAGGAACATCGTGATCTACGAGGTCGACTCGGACGGGCATCAGTTTATTGAGGCGGTTCAGTTCGGCGGTGACCTCACGGAAGACGGCAATGAGGATAAGCTGACGCCGAAGATCCAGGCGATCAGGGACTGCGCAATCCTCTATGTTGCGGCGATCGGCGGCTCGGGTGCTGCGCGAGTCGTCGCGAGCAACATCCATCCGATGAAGGTGCTGCAACCAGAGCCCATCGACGACCTTTGCGTCAAACTCGAGACCGTGCTGAAGGGGTCGCCGCCGCCCTGGCTGCGGAAGCTGCTCACCAAAAGCTCGCAACGTACGGTGGATTTCGAAGCCTGAAGGAAAGAGGATGCCCGATCGGTCTGAAATCACTCCAGCCGCCCCCGCGGCAGAGCGGCCATTTCTCAAAGAGCTCATCAAGATCTGGCGCGCCCAGGACACCCACGGCGCCTGGGAGGGCAAGAAGGACCTCGACCTGCTAGACCCCTACATTCTGGACAAGTGCAAGCGCCGTGCGCTGCCGATCGTTGGCAATCCCGACCCCGACACGATATGGCGACTGCAGTTGTTCTTTGACGCCATTGCGCTCTCGATCGAGAAGGCGACGGGCGTGATGATCTCGCCAATGCTGAAGATGCATCATGAAGGGTTCGGTCGGATGGTGCTGATCGGGGGCCGGCTCGTTGTCGCGAGCAAGCAGCTACGGGACGTGCATCGCTTTGGTTTCAACAATCTGTGTCATCTTGCCGACCAAGGCGACGAAATCGTCAATAGTGGTGTTGAGATGATCCGCGAGTTCCCGGAAGTGGCGAATTATTGAGGCAAGTATGAGCGATCATGAAAGCCTGAAAGCGGAAATAAAGAAGCTGTCGGCCAAAGCGACCCAGGCCAAGATGGACCTCCACGACCTCTCCGAGGAACTGCCCGTCAACTGGACCGCGATCCTGAGCGTGGCGCAGAAGGCTCACGACGCCTTCAGCGAGCTCGAAAGCAAGCGCCAAGATCTCCAGGCGCTACACAAAGCATAACGGACTTCAAGCGATGTCATACAGGACCCGCGACGGCCGCGATTGGAGGCCGGACTACCTGGTTTGGATCGATCCAAACAAGTGCATCGGCTGCGGCCGCTGCTACAAGGTCTGCGGCCGCGAGGTCATGACGCTGAAGGGCCTGAGCGAGGACGGCGAGATGATCGATCTCGATGAGGACGATGATGAGGTCGAAAAGAAGGTCATGGTGATGAAGGACGAGGGGGCCTGCATCGGCTGCGGCGCCTGCGCCCGGGTCTGCCCGACAAACTGTCAGACCCACGCGCCAGCTGCTTGAACCGACTCTTCTCTCGCTTTGAACAGGGGTGGTTTGTCACAAACAAGGGTAGCTCGGGAGATCCGGCATCGCGCCGACGACATGTACGGCGCGAAGCCTTGAACCCTGTCGAAAGTGCGCGTCAATGCTAAGCTTGGAGTGAACCATGGTCAAAAAAGGTGTGCCGTTGAAGTCGCGGATTGAAAGGCCAACGGCCTCGACTCCAGATGATGATCCCTATCTATGGTTGGAAAAGATCGAAGGCGGACGGGCGTTGAACTTCGTCGAGCGGCAGAATAGCAGAACGCTGCGGCTGTTCGGCGGAGCGGCCGCGGGACGAGATCGCGATGCGCTGACCGCGATTTACGATCGGGCTGACAAGATCCCCTATGTCAGGCGCCGCGGCAGCCATCTTCACAATCTCTGGAAGGATGCCACCAACCCGCGCGGGCTGTGGCGGCGGACAACAATGGCGGAGTTTCGAAGACCCAATCCGGCGTGGGAGATCGTGCTGGATATCGACCAGCTTGCAGCAAGCGAGCGCGAAGACTGGCTACTGAGCTCGATAGGCTCACTGCCGGGAAGCCCGCGATACATCTTAAGCCTCTCGCGCGGCGGCAGCGATGCCGTCACCTTGCGGGAATTCGACGCCAACACGAGGAGTTTCGTTGCGGACGGCTTTGCGATGCCGGAAGCCAAGGGCAGCGTCGACTGGCTCGACACGGACACGCTGCTGCTGTCCAGCGCCCATGGCGAGGGCATGGTCACGAGCTCCGGATATTCGAGGACCGTTCGCCTGTGGTGTCGTGGCGAACCTGTGGATCGAGCAGAAGTGATCTTCGAGACCGCGGCTGATCACATGCGTGTCTATGGCCTCGCGGACCATACCGGCGCGGTCCCGCGTACCTGGATCATCGATCGGATCGACTTCTTCAACCAGCGCATCTGGCTGCGCGATCACGCCGGCACCACCACGAAGCTCGAGCTCCCGTCCGGCATCTGGATGCAGGCGCATGGCGACTGGTTTGCGATGAAGCTGCGCCAGCCCTGGTCGACCGGAGGCCGAACCTATGCCACCGATGCCGTCCTCGGCATCTCGCTTTCGGCTTTCCTTGCAGGCAGCCGCGACTTTTCGCTCCTGTTCGAGCCCGGACCGCGGCGCGCATTGCAGGACTTGTTCTGGACTGCCGGCAGGCTGGTGCTCTCGATCCTCGACGAACTTAAGCCGCAATTCCAGATCTGCACGCCATTCGCCACGGGCTGGAGCCGCGCGATACTCGGCGGGCTTCCCGAAATCGGCGTGGTCGACGTCTGGCCGCTCGATGGTCATCCGTCTGAGAGCAACGGCGACCTGCTCGCCGAAGTGCAGGACCCGCTCACGCCGCCCTCGCTGCTGTTGATCGAGCGTGGCGTCGAAAGTCCTGTCGTGTTGAAGCAGGCATCGAAGACCTTCACCGCCGATGGCTTGGTGGTGACGCAGCATGAGGCGATCTCGATCGATGGCAAGCATATCCCCTATGTGCAGACCGGCCCCGCAGGCGAAACGGGGGATGCGCCGGTCTATATGACCGCCTATGGCAGCCTCGGTCGCTCGGTGAAACCATATTATAGTTCGTCGCTCGGCAAGCTGTGGCTGGAGCGCGGCGGAACCGTTGTGCAGGCGAATTTGCGCGGCGGCGGCGAGTTCGGCACGCGATGGCACGAGGCTGGCCGGCTCGCCGGCAAGAAGCTGTCGCATGACGATTTCGCAGCTGTTGCCGCCGATCTCATCCGCCGCGGTGTCACGAAAGCGAAACGGATCGCAGCCAAGGGCGGATCGAACGGCGGCATCCTCATTACCAACATGCTGACGCGATACCCGGAGCGTTTCGGCGCGCTGTTCTGCACCGTCCCGCTGACCGACATGCGCCGCTACACCAAGCTGCTTGCCGGCGCGAGCTGGATCGCGGAGTATGGCGACCCTGACAAGCCCGAGGACTGGGAATGGCTGAAGACCTATTCCGCCTATCACAACGCAAAACCCGGCCAGCCCTACCCGCCAATCCTGATCGCCACGAGGCGGCGGGACGACCGCGTCCATCCCGGACATGCGCGCAAAATGGCCGCAAAGCTCCAGGCGATGGGCTATGAGGCTTATTTCTACGAACCGGCGGCGGGCGGGCACGGCCACGGCAAGGACAACAAGGAGCGCGCCGGCCTCGAAGCGCTGGGCTTTGAATTTCTGAAGAGCAAGATTGGCTGGCATGAGGGGGAGGCGTCAGCCAGGTAATGCAATTGCCAAATGACATTCGTACGATATCGACCAGTGCGAGAGCGCGGTGACCGACGTCCAGAACTCCCGCACGACCGATTCAAGATCCTGCGCGCTTGAACCAACGCATGGTGGAGTTAGCGTCTCGCCGGGACTTTGATAACGACCGTTTCTCTTCACCAACTCTATGACCTAACTTGCGTGCTGTATCTCAGCCCGGTACTGCGCGTGATCTTCCAGGACCGTGACTGGACTGCGTCTTGTCTGCCCTTTAGAATGTATCCTTACAAAAGCTCGCGATTTAAAGTTCGAATTGCCTTTTGTACGTTCCGCAGGCGGTCAATTCGGCGACAGGATTATCTTCCAGCAGCCGCGGCCGCGCTTTCTTTTGGAAGCAGTCAGACGGGCAGAGCGAGCGAGGCTCATACCAACAGCTATTTGCCGGTGCCGCGCGCCGGCGGTTACGGCAGCGATCGTCAAAACGCCATGAGCGATCGCCATGATGGGCGAAGCACAAACCCCGCGGCCCGAAGCGCACGACCCGCGTCCGATGTCTGACATCGAACGAGACCGTTAGCTACAAACGCACGTCGTATTGAGCCGCCGAGGCAATCTTGGACCGAATCAGGTGCGTGATGTTCGTTGCCGGCGTTGGCACGGCCATTGCTGCTGAGATTGAGCACGGTGTCGGGCGGAGTGCATGGAGACGTGCTCTCTCGTTCATTGAACTCGTGCCGCGTTTCTTAGAGACAAACGAGCTTGCGCTTACAATCGCGCGAAGGTTTGGGCATAGATTCGGAGAACAACATGATTCTTCGTATGGAGTCGCCAGCTCCTCCGATCAGGGTGGAAGGCTGGATACGTGGCGAGCCCCTCACCAACTTTAAGCCGGGGACGCTGTATATTGTCGAGTTTTGGGCGACTTGGTGCGGCGGATGTGTGGCGGAGATGCCCCATCTCGCGAAGCTGCAAGAGAAATACGACGATAGCCGAATTGAGATCATTGCAGTTGCAGCTTCCGAGCGAGGCTCAACGGCCGAGGAGGCGCGAACAAACTTGGACGCGTGGTTGACCAAGAAAGGCGCCAAGCTGAACTTTCGGAGTGCGTTCGATTACGCGGGAAAAATGAAGAAGTCTTGGATGGCGCCCAGCTTTTCTAACACTATCCCCACCTCATTCGTCATCGACCGTGACGGTCACGTCGCCTTTATCGGTCACCCGATGCAACTGTATGACGTGTTTCCAAAAATCGTAAATGGCACCTGGCGCACCAGCGATGAAGCCAAAGCAGCGGACGCTGGGCGAATCGCTGAAGCAGAAGCTGAAATGCGCGAGAAAGCCCGGATGCAAGCATTCTGGGGCAAACTTGGACTGCCGCTGAAGGCGCAGAATTCGTCGACGGCGCTTTCGGACGCTAGAGAGGGCGTCGCAGTGATGCCGGACGACATCAACGTTCGGCTAGTGCACGCGGATCTGCTCCTGCACAAAATCCAGGACATGCAGACGGGAGTACCCGTTATGCGTCAATTGGCTCGCGATGCGATCGAAAAACAATCCGAGTTGTGGAAGGTGCAAGCGATCCGCAAACTCTCTAATCCAGCGGAGAAGAACTCTGATGTCCCGCATTCTGATCGCTTTGCGATTGGCAAAGACTTGGCCGAACACATCCTCGCGCTGAACTCTCCAGAAGGCCCGGCCGGCCCCAAGTTTCTGTCCTATGTGGCGGTCGCTCAGTATTATTACCAAAGCGGCGACAACGATCGTGCGGTCGAGTTAGTTGAGTCGGCGGTGAAGTCGCTGGACGGCCCGGGGCCCATGGGGGCTGAACAGAAGGCGCACTACCTGCGGCTGTTGCTTGAGACCTTGGCCAAGTACAAGGATGAGGAGGCAAAGCCGTTCTCGGGGACGAAGAGCGCCTTGGGCTGAATTTAAGAAAATGCGGCTCGCGAGCGGACGAGCGGTGACCCAGAAGCGGGTGCCGCGGGACGCCCAAGGTGCGCCGAAGATGGCGGTGAGGCAGCTTGCCGCATGGAGAGGACGAGGACATGAACGGGTCGCAAGTCGAGCGCGAAAACATCGTGGCAGAGCAACTGTCGGCGACGGTCGCCTCGAAAACGGCCGATCCGATTCAGGAACACAACTCACGCCCGCCGGCCGTAGGCCTGTACGATCCGAGCCTGGAAAAGGATTCCTGCGGCGTCGGCTTCATCGCCAACATCAAGGGCCAGAAGTCGCACGAGATCGTCGCGGACGCGCTCAGCATCCTCTGCAACCTCGAGCACCGCGGCGCTGTCGGCGCCGACCCGCGCGCCGGTGACGGCGCCGGCATTCTGGTGCAGATCCCGCATGCTTTCTTCAGCCGCAAGGCGAAGGAGCTCGGCTTCGCGCTGCCCAATCCGGGCGAATACGCCATCGGCGCGTTGTTCATGCCGCGCGACACCGCCTGGCGCAACGTCATCAAGAGCATCATCGCCGACCAGATCAAGGAAGAGGGCCTGACACTGCTCGGCTGGCGCGACGTGCCGACCGACAATTCCTCGCTCGGCGTCACCGTGAAGCCGACCGAGCCCGCCTGCATGCAGGTGCTCATCGGCCGCAACGGCACCGCCAAGACCGAGGACGATTTCGAGCGCCGGCTCTACATCCTGCGCAAGTCGATCTCGCAGGCGATCTACCAGCGCCGCGACCGCAGACGTGCCGGTTGCTACCCCTGCTCGATGTCGTGCCGCACGGTGATCTACAAGGGCATGTTCCTCGCCGACCAGCTCGGCAAGTACTATCCCGATTTGCACGAGACGGATTTCGAGAGCGCGCTCGCGCTCGTTCACCAGCGCTTCTCGACCAACACCTTCCCGGCGTGGTCGCTGGCGCATCCCTACCGCATGATCGCGCATAACGGCGAGATCAACACGCTGCGCGGCAACGTCAACTGGATGGCGGCGCGCCAGGCCTCGGTGAGCTCCGAGCTGTACGGCAAGGACATCAACCGGCTCTGGCCGATCTCCTACGAAGGCCAGTCGGACACCGCCTGCTTCGACAACGCGCTCGAATTCCTGGTGCAGGGCGGCTACTCGCTGCCGCACGCCGTCATGATGATGATTCCGGAGGCGTGGGCCGGCAATCCCTTGATGGATGAGAAGCGCCGCGCCTTCTACGAATATCATGCCGCCCTGATGGAGCCGTGGGACGGCCCCGCTGCGATCGCCTTCACCGACGGCCGCCAGATCGGTGCCACGCTCGACCGCAACGGCCTTCGTCCCGCGCGCTATCTCGTCACCAAGGACGACCGCATCGTGATGGCGTCCGAGATGGGCGTGCTGACGATTCCCGAGGACCAGATCATCACCAAGTGGCGCTTGCAGCCCGGCAAGATGCTGCTGGTCGACCTCGAGCAGGGCCGCCTCATCCCCGACGACGAGATCAAGGCCGAGCTCGCCAGGAGCCATCCCTACACCGAGTGGCTGGAGCGGACCCAGATCGTGCTGGAAGATCTGCCGAAGGTGCCGACCACCGGCGTGCGCTCCAACCTGTCGCTGCTCGATCGCCAGCAGGCGTTCGGCTACAGCCAGGAAGACATCACCATTCTGATGACGCCGATGGCCTCCACCGGCGAGGAAGCCGCAGGCTCGATGGGCAACGACACGCCGATCTCGGCGCTGTCGGCCAAGGCCAAGCCGCTGTTCACCTACTTCAAGCAGAACTTTGCGCAGGTCACCAATCCGCCGATCGACCCGATCCGCGAGGAGCTGGTGATGAGCCTCGTCTCCATTATCGGACCGCGGCCGAACCTGTTCGACCTGCAAGGCCTTGCCACCACCAAGCGCCTCGAAGCGCGCCAGCCGATCCTGACCGACGCGGACCTCGAAAAGATCCGCTCGATCTCCGAGGTCGCTGAGTCGCACTTCAAGTCTCGCACGCTGGACACCACCTTCCACGCCGGCCTCGGCGCGGCCGGCATGGACCAGGTGCTGGACGAGCTCTGCGCGCGCGCCGAGAGCGCGGTACGCGAGGGCGTCAACATCATCATCCTGTCCGACCGCATGGTCGGCACCGACCGGGTTCCGATCCCGTCGCTGCTGGCCTGCGCCGCCGTGCATCACCATCTGATCCGCACCGGATTGCGTACCTCGGTCGGCCTCGTCGTCGAATCGGGCGAGCCGCGCGAAGTGCATCACTTCGCCTGTCTCGCCGGCTACGGCGCGGAAGCGATCAATCCCTATCTCGCGTTCGAGACCATCATCGCGATGAAGGACCGCCTGCCCGGCTCGCTCGACGACTACGAGATCGTCAAGCGCTACATCAAGTCGATCGGCAAGGGCCTGCTCAAGGTGATGTCCAAGATGGGCATCTCGACCTACCAGTCCTATTGCGGCGCGCAGATCTTTGATGCCATCGGCCTCAAGGCGGAATTCGTCGGCAAGTTCTTCGCCGGCACGCATACCCGGGTCGAGGGCGTCGGTCTTGGCGAGATCGCCGAAGAGGCGGTGCGCCGTCATGCCGACGCGTTCGGTGATGCGCTGGTCTACAAGACCTCGCTCGACGTCGGCGGCGAATATGCCTATCGCAGCCGCGGCGAGGACCATGCATGGACCGCCGAGTCGGTGGGGCTGCTGCAGCACGCCGCGCGCGGCAATTCGCTGGAACGCTACCGCGCCTTCGCGAAGATCCTCAACGAGCAGTCGGAGCGTCTCCTGACGCTGCGCGGCCTGTTCCGGATCAAGAACGCGGACGAAGAGAAGCGCAAGCCGGTGCCGCTCGACCAGGTCGAGCCGGCCAAGGACATCGTCAAGCGTTTCGCCACCGGCGCGATGAGCTTCGGCTCGATCTCGCGCGAGGCGCACACCACGCTCGCGATCGCCATGAACCGGATCGGCGGCAAGTCGAACACCGGCGAAGGCGGCGAGGAAGCCGACCGCTTCAAGCCGCTGCCGAACGGCGATTCCATGCGCTCGGCGATCAAGCAGGTCGCCTCGGGCCGCTTCGGCGTCACCACGGAGTATCTCGTCAACTCCGACATGATGCAGATCAAGATGGCGCAGGGCGCCAAGCCCGGCGAAGGCGGCCAGCTGCCCGGCCACAAGGTCGATGCGACCATCGCAAAGGTCCGGCATTCGACGCCGGGCGTCGGCCTGATCTCGCCGCCGCCGCACCACGACATCTACTCGATCGAGGATCTGGCGCAGCTCATCTACGACCTCAAGAACGTCAACCCGGACGGCGCGGTCTCGGTCAAGCTCGTCTCGGAGATCGGCGTCGGCACGGTGGCCGCGGGCGTGGCCAAGGCGCGCGCCGACCATGTCACCATCGCGGGCTTCGAGGGCGGCACCGGCGCTTCGCCGCTCACCTCGATCAAGCACGCGGGATCACCGTGGGAGATCGGCCTCGCCGAAACCCACCAGACGCTGGTGCGCGAGCGGCTGCGCAGCCGCATCGTGGTCCAGGTCGACGGCGGTTTCCGCACCGGCCGCGACGTCGTGATCGGCGCGCTGCTCGGCGCCGACGAGTTCGGCTTCGCCACCGCGCCCTTGATCGCGGCCGGCTGCATCATGATGCGCAAGTGCCACCTCAACACCTGCCCGGTCGGCGTCGCGACCCAGGACCCGGTCCTGCGCAAGCGCTTCACCGGCCAGCCCGAGCATGTGATCAACTACTTCTTCTTCGTCGCCGAGGAGGTCCGCGAGATCATGGCCTCGCTCGGCTTCCGCAGCTTCAACGAGATGATCGGCCAGGTGCAGCTGCTCGACCAGACCAAGCTGGTCGCGCACTGGAAGGCCAAGGGCCTCGATTTCTCCAAGCTCTTCGTCAAGCAGAAGGAAGAGAAGGGCCAGAAGATCTATCACTCCGAGCGCCAGAACCATCATCTGGAAGCGGTGCTCGACCGCACGCTGATCGAGCAGGCGACGCCTACGCTCGACCGCGGTGCGCCGGTGAAGATCGAGGCCAAGATCAACAGCACCAACCGCTCCGCGGGCGCGATGCTGTCGGGTGCGGTCGCCAAGATC
>NZ_JBEPQF010000046.1:0-52274 GCF_040547695.1 Bradyrhizobium sp. JR4.3
AGTTCAGCCGGCATCAGCGGCAGTTGCGCATTCTGCGCAGCCGGCTCGGCCGCATCATCCGCGACATCCGCCGCAAGATCGAGGGCCAGCCGGCATTGGAGGAGGCATTCGCCCTCCCGCTTGGCCGGGCCGTGCAAATCCGCTCGCAGCAGCAGCGCCAGCGCGGCTGGAAGCTTTATTCCTTCCATGCCCCGGAGGTGGAATGCATCGGCAAAGGCAAGGCCGCCGCGCCTTACGAGTTCGGCGTGAAGGCCTCCATCGTCACCAACAACCGCCGGGCGCCCGGTGGCCTGTTCGTACTGCACGCCAGGTCGCTGCCCGATAATCCCTACGACGGTCATACCCTGCGGGACGTCATCGACCGCACCGAGGCGCTCACTGGCTGTCCGATCGAGCGGGCCTATGTCGACAAGGGATATCGCGGCCACGACACGCAAAATCCCCGTCGCGTCTTCATTTCGGGCCAGAAGCGCGGCGTGTTCGGCGCCATCAAGCGCGAGCTCCGGCGCCGCTCCGCCATCGAGCCCATCATCGGACATCTGAAGGCCGAAGGTCACCTTGGCCGCTGCTATCTCAAAGGCCGCGCCGGCGACGCCGCCAACGTCGTGCTCTCAGCAGTCGGCCACAACTTCCGCCGTATCCTCGCCTGGCTCAGAGAACTCTTGTGCCTCTTCCTGATCCAGCTATCGCATACGCTTGCCTGTCCGCTCCCGCTCAATTCGGCTTCTTAACGGACGACGCTTTAGCGCCAACCGCGGGAAGCCATGCCTACTCACACACTTGGCGCGAACCAGATGTCTCTCATAAGCCCGGCGGGCGCGCACCCGCTCGTGGCTGGGATTGATGCGCAACATGATCTCCGCGACCTCGGGCCAGTCCGCGCCCTCTGCATCCGCATCCAAGAGGCGCATGCAGGTGACGGCGTGCACACGGTCGTAAGGAGCCAGGATCCGCTCGGTTCGGAAGCCATTGGAGTGCAGCCACTACCCTATGGCAACTGGGTTGACCGCGACCCGGTCTGCGATCCATCACGCACCATTATGGTCCGGTGTCCCGTCATCGCCGGTGATCTTCACCATAAGCAAATAACTCGAAAACGATCACAGTAGAACAAGGCCTCCGGTTCCCTTGGGCGGGTCGATCCATGTACTCCAGCCCAATTCTGCTTCGCCCAGAGTCCATTCCGGTGTCTGCCCGGCCGCTAATTCCAGCTGGAGATCCCATGCCAAAGGCTCGCGCAGAGTGACGCTAATCAGACGGCAAAGGATGGCGTGGGTCTCGCAACTGGGCAGCAGCGACCGAAACATCTGCTGGTTGACCGGGCCGAGGCAAACTCGAAATTTGCCCACCACATCCGGCATGGTTTCGCCAGCAAGAGTGTCAACGCCGAGCTCAAGACCACGCCGGCCAAGGTGCCACTGCGCCTCCGGTGGAATATCGATCTCGCGCCAGATGAATTCCTCGACCCGGGCCGAAATATTTAGATGGCTAGAAATCGCGCCGGCCAGAAGCTTGGCCGACCGGCTGCACAATGCAAGGACGCCCGCGTGTGGCAGCAGCCGTGCGCGCCATTTGCGTTCTTTGGCTGTGTTTTCGGCGGGCATGAAGCCAAAGAGGGCACCAATCAGCACCGAGATCGGGTCGGTTGCACCCTCCTCGAACCGCAAATGGTGGCGGTAGTACCGCCAGATCCGCAGCAGCAGGCTAATCAGACGGTGATTGAAAAGGTCAAAAAAGTCGCCGAGCGATCCCATACCGTCCGCATCCATGACCCGTTCGGTGTAGAAGGCCGGCAGCGGCGAGGAAGGGCCGTGCAGCCCGAGGAAATTGACAGTTACCTCCACGCGCTCGCCGGCGGCCTTGACCCGCCTGACTCCCGCGATTTCGTCGGCAGGAAATCCAAGCGTCGGCGCCGCGCGAAAGCGCACCGCCTCACGTGCGGGATTCTCGGTGGATCCGATCGGGGGAGCGTCGCTGAACCGCCGCTCAAGAAGCGTGGCGAGCGAGAAGAACCCGCAGGCCGAGAGCTCATCCCGCTCATCGTGCGCGGTCAGAGCGGGGTAATCGATCCGATTCTCGCTGGCCATGCGTAGTGTGCGTTGCTTTCCGTGCCCCGGACCGAAAACCGGTGCAGCATGTTGATGCCGGCGAACGTCGCGAAGAAGGCGTCGAGCACCGACCCCAACAGGAACAATTCGCCCTCACTACCGATCTTGCTGTCGACCACGGCTAGTTCAATATTTCGCATTCGGATCGGGGCGCCGCGCACCACGTGATCGGTATCGGTGGTCACGAACTGGTCGAGGCCTTCGAGCAGCAACTCCAGGCGCCGACGCGCCTGAACGTCGTAGACCGCACGGAACTCGTAGCTGGCAAGAATGCTCCGCAGCGTCTCTACGTTGACTATGGCGCCGTAATTGCGCGCCAGATTGGCCGTCAGCCGCCGCAACAGGCCGTCATTGACCGGTGGCGGAACCTCTGCAACGACGGTCGTGATATTGGAGAAGGTGACCGCGCGAGGCGTATCAGAGGTCGGCAGATCCACTGCACCGACCGGCAACCGGTCGGCGATGGGTCCGTTGGAGCAAGTCAATTGCAGGGATGCGACGTCGATCGGCGCATGCTGGCAGATGTCGAGCCGGTCAACGAAACTTACATAGTGATCGACGCCCCGGCCGACTACCGCCGGCCGGATACGCTCGCGAAAGTAAACGCGGTTGCGCTCGGCGCCGGGCAGATCGTGTCGTAACAGGTCGAATGGCTCAAACTCGGTGCGTTCGGGGCGGCCTTGCACATAGCCCGTTACCCGGTCAACGGAACGGATGCTGAAGTTCGGCCCACCGGCGGCAAGTACCCGGTACTCGGTCTTTGTCCGCTGCAAGCGGATCGGCGAGGCGTCGTGGCTGAAGACGTTGATTGCGGGCGTGCAATTCAAGCAAATCTGGCCCTTCCCCACGCGCAAGTGCGCGGGGAAGGGACGCTGCAACTCGATGCTGAGCCTGCATTCCGTCTCTGTGTGGGTTCCGACCGGCTCGAGACCGGACAGTTCGAGGTAAAGAAATTTCGATGGAAAATTCAGATACTCCTGAATGATCCGGAATCCTGAGAAGCCGTTGCGCGGCCAGGGCAAAACCGCCTCGGCATCGCTGAAGCCGATTGGTGTGATCTGTGCGGGTCCAATGGTGACGACTTGTCGATCCGCCACTGTCACGGTTGCTTGCGTAACGTGCCGGCACAGCCAAGTCCACAGATAGCGCCCCACTTGTGGCTCTCGCTCCGTCGAGAAGAAGAGGCGGAGCCGACCATCCTTAAGACATGACAGGTCTCGCTGGCCGGCTGCCTTGATCACCAAAATAAGTCGAGCCGAATTCGTCCGGTTCTCAAGCTGAACGTCGCTAATCTCCAGCGGCAGCACGTCAATCGGATAGCAGGTAACGAACGTGCAGTTCGTTCCCTCAATTGGACGCGAGCGAACGCTCGTGCCGGCCGGTACGTTCAGGCTCGCGGCGCTCGCCGATGGCTTCATTGCAAAGGCGAGAGTCGTCATGGGCGGCAGAGGTTGGAGATATTGTGGCCATACCATCCGCAACAAGCCGTGGACGAATTCGGGAAATTCGTTGTCGAGCTTCTGGCGCAGCCGCGCGACAAGAAAGGCGAAGCCTTCCAATAGCCGCTCTACGTCGGGATCAGTGGCATCACGTCCGAGAAATGGCGCAAGCTTCGGATTGGCTGAAGCGAACTCAGTGCCGAGCTCGCGCAAATAGGACAGCTCATCCTCGTAATAGGGATTAAGGGCCACCGCTTCAGCCCCTCACCTGGACATGCTTCTCGAAGATCGCATCGAAGGCAACCCGCTCCATCCGGTCGTTATAATTGAGCGTCGCGTTGACGTGGAAACTCAGTTGCAGCGGGTTGTCGGAATCAGCCTGAAAGCGGATCAAAACATTCTTCAAGCGCGGCTCAAATGTCTCGATCTGCTGCTTGAGCGAACGTGCGAGCGCACGCACCGCGTCGGCTCCTTGCCCCATCGCATCGTTGAGGTCGGGCATGCCGAAGTCCTTCCGTGTTTCGCAGCAGCCCTGGCGCGAGTTCAGGACCCGACGTAAATTTTCCATGACGCTTGCCCGGAAACGGTCGAACGACGCGTCATTGGTCGCCGTCTCGTCCTCCAAACGCTCCATAAGGCTGCGGTCGAACATCGTGTACCACCTCTACTGCTTGTCGAGCTTGCCCTTGAGGGTCAAAGCAAAATCCGCGCCCATGTACTTCAAGTGTGGAACGACGGCGATGAAGACGCGATACCAGCCCGGTTCACCTTCTACGTCCTCGACGACGATCTCCGCCTTTCGCAAAGGCCGCCGCGAGCGTATCTCTGCCGACGGATTTTCCTGGTCGGCGACATACTGGCGGATCCAGTTGTTCAGCTCGCTTTGCAGCTCTTCCCTACTCTCCCACGAGCCGATGTTCTCGCGCTGCAACACCTTAATGTAGTGCGCGAACCGATTGATCACGAAAATGTAAGGCAGCTGGCTGCCGAGCTTATAGTTGAGCTCGGCCGTCTTGCCTTCCGGGGTGTTACCGAAATACTTCGGCTTCTGCACAGAATTTGCCGAGAAGAAAGCGGCATTGTCTGAGCCCTTGCGCATGGTCAACGCGATGAAGCCCTGCTCGGCAAGTTCGAACTCGCGCCTGTCCGAGATCAGAACCTCCGTCGGCACCTTCGTCTGCAATTGCCCCATCGCCTCATAAGTATGCAGATTGAGGTCATCAACCGCCCCGCCCGACTGGGGGCCGATGATGTTCGGGCACCAGCGATATTTAGCGAAGCTTTCGGTTAAGCGCGTAGCGAACGCAAAAGCAGCGTTCCCCCAGAGGTAATTGTCGGTTTCGCCGTCTGAGGCTTCCTGGTAATTGAAAGTCTTCACCGGAACGGTGTCCGGTCCATAGGGCAGGCGCAGCAGGAAACGCGGCAGCGTCAGTCCGAAATAGCGAGCGTCCTCGCTTTCGCGGAACGAGTTCCACTTCGCGTATTTTGGTCCCTCGAACACCGATCGCAGGTCCTTCAGACCCGCGATCTCTTCATGATGTTCGACGCCGAACATTTCCGGCGCAGCAGAGGCAATGACTGGTGCATGCGACATGGCGGCTACCGCGCTCATATACCGCATGAGCTTAACATCCTGGCTGGCACTGCCGAATTCGTAGGCCGATATCATGGCCGCGACAGGCTGGCCGCCGAACTGGCCGTACTCTGCGGTATAAGCGTGCTTGTACAGACCGGACTTGACGATCTCGGGACTATCCTCGAAATCGGTCAGCAGTTCGTCCTTGCTGACTCTGAGAATTTCCACTTCAATGTTCTGACGGAAATCGGTGCGGTCGACCATGAACTTGAGCCCGCGCCAGGCCGACTCGAGCTGCTGGAACTCCACTGTGTGCAACACGGCGTCGAGCTGAGCCGAGATCTTGCGATCGATCTCCGCAATCATCCGATCGACGAGCGCGTTGTTGACCTGCTCGTCGACCCGGCTCGGTTTGATGAGCTCGGCGACGAAAGCTGCGACGCCCCGGCGGGCAAGGTCGTACTCCTCGTCGCGCGGAGTAATCCTGGTTTCGACGAGGACCTGATCCAGCAGTGAAAGGGTGGCGACTTCAGCCGGCTGCTGCGCGCTTGTATCGGTCATAGCGCACTTGCTCCTGAAACGGCTCGTTGATCCGCTCACTCGCTCTTGCTGGTGAGCTCGCTCAAGAGCTGCGGCCGCGCGCCGTGGTCTTCGAGCAGATTCTGGATGGCTTTGCGGAAACTTGGCACGTTACCGAGGGGGCTCTTCAGGGCGATTAAGGCCGCGCGCAATTCGGTCAACGCATGCAATTCCGGGATTTGCTGTGCGACACGCTCGGGTTCGAAGTCCTTCAGACTCTCAAACTTCAGCGATACCGACAGCTTGCCAGCCTCGGGCTGGTCGTCGAGCCTATTTTCAGCGGAGATCTGGAGAGTCAGTTCCTGGCTTTTGACAACTTCGTTGAAATTGTCCTTGTCGATATTGACGAGCTCTCGCTCCTCAATCGGGCGGTCATCGGCCCGTCCGGTGAAGTCGCCCAAGACCAACAACTTGAGCGGCAGCTCGACGTCCTCCTTGAGGTTGCCGGTTGCCGGCTTGAAACGGATATTGATGCGCTCCTTCGGCGCGACCGAGCTTTCCTGTGCCATATCAGCTCCCTTTGAGACTATGTCCCTGACAAGATCAGCTAGCGACTAAGTTGGCTTACGCGTGCGATGTCGATACCTGCGACCCGCGTTCGGAGTTGCTCAAGCGCGGCGCGGCGGCGAGGCTCGTCAATCATCTGCTGCGAGTCGGAATGGGTCATCGCGCGGAAGCGCAATTCCGCGACATCAAGGACGAGCGCGGGCTCCCAGCTTTCGAGATTGCGCTCGGCGACGACCTCTTCCATGTGCTCCAGCAGCGGGATGGCGGTCGTGACGAAGCCGGTTTCGATGCAGAAACGTGCTTGCGCAAGCTGGCCCACGAACCGCGCTCGTTCCCCACTCACGCCATTCAACGCATGGGACAGCTTCTCGAGTGCGGCCTGCGGCTGCCCGCCGCCGATAAGCCTGTATGCCTCGGCAACCGCCGCGTCGACAGGATCACGGCCCGGCGACACGTCCGCACCACCCGCGGCGACCCAAGCACGCGTTCCCTCGTCCGCAAAAGGCCGGCCGTCGTTAAACTGAAGCTCGAAGATCCGCGGATAGCGAATGGCCAGCAGAGCCAAGCCAGCGCGCACCACCGCGGCCGCCGGCTCAAAGAGCGGCCCCATTTGCTTCAGCGCTTTGGCGGCGTGCCGGTGAGTATCGAGCCAGAACGGAGCGGTCCAGACGATCTCTTCGACCAAATTCACGACATCGGCATGCCGACCGGTCGCCACCTTGGCTTCTAACGCTGCGATGTTATCGGCGGGCGGACATATGGTCGTGCGGCCACCCGTATCGGGCGGTAGTGCGTCAAAGCGCATCCACGAGCCGACGCGAGCGAACAGATAGACCTTCGGGTCTGTGGGGGAAGTGACGCGCCGGGCGGCCGTAGCTTGCCGCAGCATATCAGGCAACCGGTCGATAAAGCCGGCCCAGTCGTCATCGGAACTAGCCGTTAGCGATGCCTCCACTATTGCCGATTGAGCACTCTTGACCGGCAGAATGGATACTGCCGGTGCCACCGCGGCCGGCTCGGCAGCTTGGGTGGCCGCCTCAGTCGTACTTTCGGCCGCCGCGGCGATCACGCGCTTGGCCTGGTCGTAATGCGGTTGCAGCGCCCTCAGTAACTCGCCCAACCCGACTTGCTCATTGACGAGCTTCTCGCGCAATTGGCCATCGAGATCATCGAGCACCTCATAGGCGGCGAGCACTGCCGGATAGTCGGCTTCAGTTGGCGCATTCTCGGCCACCTCCGGTCCGACGCGACCAAAGAGCCAATCGATCGCTGCGACCCGCGCCCGTTCCCGCCTGATCGGCGGAAAGAGCCCCTCCCAATGCGCGTCCACCATGCCGCGCAAAACCCCTAAACCGACGGCAAGACCCTGGTATCCTCCAGTCCGAAACAAACCATAGCTCGCCCAACAGGCAACCAAAATGTCCTTTGACTGGTTCGACAGGATATGGAGTGACAGTGTACTGACTTTGCTCCAATCAACCGCAGCTGGTCCGTCGGCATCCATGCGCCGCACCTCGGCCTCGAGTTGCTCAAATTCGGCCGCATCACGGACGTTCATGCCGGCGGGCGCGGGGCCTGGCACAGGCGCAGCACCGTGGCGCGCACGCGCATCGATGTTGTCTCCAACCACGACCCAAAAGTCAATCACGCGACAGGACCATACGCACACGCGCATTGCGACGGATCGCGGTACTATGAAAGTGAACATCGTACCCGCCGCATACAATAAGCCGAGAGGCGACACTCTTGTAAGCCACCACTGCCCCTCCTTGCACAGGCCTGCTGGATGATATTCCCCCTTCAAGCCTTGTGCCAAATGCAATAGCTTGGTTTGCAAAAGCGATTTTCTCAATCGGAGGCGTCATGGCCCCGACATCATGTTGCAAACCCAACATTAGAGGTGTCGGCAGTGGCTCTTGGGTCGGCTCAGTCATTGGCCTGAAGGAAGCCTCGGGCTCAGGTAAAGCGCACCACGCGCGCTCGCGCCTGCGAAACTCCGCAAGACAACGAGACTAGGATATTTCAACACGGTACGACGATGTTTCGTCGTTGGAACATCTCATTTGGTATGCGACTTTAAGTGCACTTCCGGCTTGAGATGCAGCAGCATTGGGTGATCGCTCAAGTGCGGTTTCGTCCGTATCGGAGCGATTACGAAAGATGGTGAACTGAGACCTCAAATATTTCCTGCGAATGCTCAGGTGATAGAACTGAGCACACGGATGAGCCTCCCCCTGAATCGTGAGCGTGACCGGCGCCATATCCGCGCCTGTGCCCAAGTGCGAGTGATGCGTGGAACGGGCGGACGGAAGCCTGCCGTGAGGAATGTGAGGATCGGCGATCCTGAACATCTGAAAAACGAATTCTCCCTGATAGTTTTGATCGCATTTGACGAGACGTGCACCTGCCGCGCCTATGCTGCAGAAACGCCATCTAATGACGACCTTGGGAACAACACGTTTCCCTGGAATCCGCTGCGCAGAGATTTGGCTCCAGCGAACAGGCAATGTTCACTACCCGCCCGAGTTGAACCGTGGGTACGACGCCGTGCGTCAGACTTTTCGATGGATACGCATCCTGATGCGGTAACAGCGAGCCTGGCGAAAGTTGAGCCGGCGTCGTAGTCGCCGCTCGATCTGTCGTTCGCTGCAAGTTGTCATTCTGCCATTTGGCGCCAAGTTATGTTGCGCTTTCGAGCGCAATTGTCGTGTTCACGACTTGCCGGCGGTTTACCTTTGGCCAGAACGTACGCCCCGCGTTTGTTTTGCGTCCAGCTGGCGCGCAGCGTGGCCGTGCGCAGGCCGCCGGGCAGTTGGCCCGGCCTTTGCTCCGTCGCTTGCCAAACGGTGTGCGGCTTTCCCTCTTTGTCGGAATTGTCTGTCACAGAACGTTGCTCTCTGGAACGAAAGTGCGATGCGATGCAGAACTTGAGTTCGGTAACCGCCAAGGTTGGAAGCACCGCAGCTGGTGCCTTCGATTTGACGACGCGCACCGCACTGGCGGTCGAAACGTATGATAGCGCGGATGGTGACCTTCGGTACCTTCCTGAGCACGAAAGCGTCCTTGTCCGGGACACGGTCGGGTCGGATCGACCAACCAGCTTCACGCTTCAGAACGGCCTGCAGGTCGTGGTGATTGCGGATCATCGGACGCCCGTTGCGACTCAGATGATCTGGTATAAGGTCGGCTCCGCCGACGAGCCACCCGGCAAATCGGGGCTTGCGCATTTCGTCGAACACCTGATGTTCAAGGGCACATCCAAACATCCGGCGGGTGAATTCTCCCAGACCGTGCAGCGCTGCGGCGGCAACCAGAACGGCTTCACCGGGACCGACTATACCAGCTATTTCCAGCACGTGCCGCGCGAGCAGCTCGGCAACATGATGGAATTTGAAGCCGACCGCATGACGGGCCTCATCCTCAAAGAGGAGAGCGTGATGTCCGAGCGCGACGTGGTGCTGGAGGAACTCAATAAGTCGGTCGCTAATAAGCCGGATGCGCAGCTCGCCGAGCAGATGATGGCCGCGCTTTACCTCAACCATCCCTACGGCCGCCCTGTGATCGGCTGGCGTCAGGAAATCGAAAAGTTCGATCGCGAGGACGCGCTCGCCTTCTACAAGCGTTTTTACGCGCCGAACAACGCCATCCTGATCATCGCCGGTGACGTCGACGCAAATGCGATCCGCCCTATGGTGGAGAAGAATTATGGCCACATCCCCTCGCAACCATCAATTCCCGCGGAACGCCTGCGACCGCAGGAGCCGACGCCGGCCGCGCCGCGTACCGTGACGCTGACCGATCCCCGCGTCGAGCAGCCAATCTTGCGCCGTTATTATCTCGTGCCGTCGGCTCACCCCGCGGCCGCGGGCGAGAGTCCCGTGCTTGATGTGCTCGCGCAATTGATGGGTGGCGGCGCCAACTCACATCTTTATCGCGCGTTGGTAGTCGACAAGCAGATTGCGATCACGACGGAGACTAGCTACGAGCGTACCTCGCTCGATCCTTCGCAATTCGAGATTTCTGCGACCCCGAAGCCCGGCGTCGGATTCGGGGAGATTGAGTGCGCCATCGACCAAGTGATAGCCGATATTGCGCACAGTTGCGCGCGCACCGAGGATCTCGAGCGGGTCAAGACGCAGCTGATCGCGCAAGCAACCTACGCCCAGGACAGCCAACAAACGCTCGCGACCTGGTATGGTGGTGGGCTCACGACTGGACTCAGCATCGACGAAGTCCGAGGCTGGCAGGACGGCATCCGCGCCGTCACCGCCGACCAGGTGCGCGCGGCCGCTGGGAGATGGCTCGACAAGAAGCGGTCCGTGACCGGCTATCTTATGAAAGGGTCAACGCGGAACCACCAGGAGAAGCGATCATGACCTATTCCTTCACACGTCTTGCGGTCCTCGCCGGCGGAGCCTCGCTCTCGACCGCGATGTTCGCGTCGCCAAGTTCACGCTCCGCGGTCGGAACGCGTGGCGCGACCAAGATCCAGCGCCTGGTGTCATCTTGCGGTATAGTAGCCTGGTTCGTGCAGGACGCCACTGTCCCGTTGATTGCGATGGAATACGCATTCGGCGGCGGCGCGACCCAAGACCCCACCGATAAACCCGGCGTCGGCTACATGGTTTCTGGCCTACTCGGTGAAGGCTCCGGCGATCTAGATTCCCAGACCTTTCATGAGCGGCTCGACCGTCGCGCGATTGAGCTGAACTTTGAATCGACCCGCGATCACCTCCGCGGTGCCTTGCGCGCGCTCGAAGACAACAGGGACGAGGCCTTCGACCTGTTACGGATGGCACTAACCTCGCCGCGTTTCGACGCGGCCGATGTCGAACGGATTCGCGCCAGCATGCTTGCGAACCTTCGGCAAGACTCGACCGATCCCTCGTCCCTCGCCAATCGCAAATTCCTCGAAGTCGCCTTTAACGATCATCCTTATGCTAGGGAGGCACGAGGCACGATCGAGAGCGTGCCAAAGATCGAGGTCGCGGATCTCAAGCGCTATGTCCGACGCGTGATGGCAAAAGACACGCTCAAGATCGCGGTGGTCGGCGACGTCGATCCGGAGGCCCTGTGCAAATTGCTTGACAGAACTTTTGGCGGCCTGCCGGCCATGGCGGAGTCGACGCCGGTGCCCGACGTGGTCGCAGCAAGACCGCCGCAGCGCGTCTTCATTCCGCTCGATGTGCCCCAGACCGTTGTGACTTTCGGCGGTCCCGGCGTCCGCCGCAGCGAGCCCGATTTCATGGCGGCCTATGTCGTCAACCACATCCTCGGCGGCACCGGTCTGACGTCGCGGCTGTTCCGCAAAGTCCGCGAGAAGCGCGGGCTGGCCTATTCGGTCCACGAGCGCTTGGTCTGGATGGATCATTCCGCCATGTTTGTCGGCAATAGCGGCACCCGCGCCGATCGCGCTGGCGAGACGGTCGAACAGATCGAGAATCAAGCCCGCCGAATCGCCGAGGAAGGACCGACCCAGCAAGAACTCGACGATGCAAAGTCTTACCTGAAGGGCTCACAGATGCTGGCCCTCAACACTTCCTCGAAGTTTGCGCGAACGCTGCTGAAGCATCAGCTTGATAAGCTGCCGATCGACTATGTCAAACAGCATAACGCCGTCGTCGATGCAGTGACGTTGGAGGACGCCAAGAGGGTCGCACAGCGGCTGTGGGGCCAAGGTTTGCTCACCATTATCGTCGGCCGCTCCCCAATGGGCGCAGCCCGGTCGACCACCGTGCCATCGGCCGCGACTTCCTCACCAGGCCTCGAGCAGTTAGGCGCCACGGCATTGCCCGAAATACCGGCCGAACCCAAGTAACTTTGAGCAACGCCCCGCGTAGCTTCGAGCCTCGCTCTCCGCTCCCCCCTGCGGTGAGAACCGGAGAGCGGTTGCGGTGGGCATAGAATTGACGAATAGCCTTGTAGCCTTTCGACAGCGACGTACCGCCCTTAGAGACGACATGCTCGCCGAGCGGTGATGCAAACAGACCATCCAGCCCCTACACAACCCAGATGTCCTTCTCAAGCAGATGAACAGGCCGTCCCGAGGCGGTCGCGGCAACGCCCAAGGCTTCAGGCCGACCTCGCGCGACAGGGTGAGATAACGTTCAGCCATGAGGCACGAGGGTTGACTTATGGACTTCGACAACCATCCGGGCAGCGCAGGGCGAAGCGCAATTAGCACGTCGATCGTGGTCTTGGACTTGGACTTGCGCATCGCCCTGGTTTTGCTCGGCGAAGGCGAGCGCCGACAATGGCTGGGTTCCGGCTCCCCAGCTCGCAAGGGGCAATTGGATGCCGCAGCGATCTGCGGTGAGGCCGATCATTGACGCGATCGATCGACCTAGCCCGCCAGTGATCGCGAGATCGAGGCCGGCCGGCAGGCTTTCTCTTTGTAACGCGGTATCGAGACACTCGAGCGCGGTCTGTGCTTCGGTGGCCAGTTCGTTCTTGACGTCGTTTTTTGCCAGCTCGCTCGCGATGCGGGACCTACGCGCGCGCGGACAAGTTCGGCGATGAGCTCGCGAAACTGTTCGCGGTAGCGAAGTCGGGTTCGCCGAGGGATCGGCGAACGGCACAGTAGCGAGCGGCCGAGCGCTCATAGCCCCAGATGAAGGATGAAGGCGTCCTTGAGAAGGTCGATTTTCTTCAACTCGTAAGCACCGAGCACGGCTTTGCGTATAGGTCTGCCGGGGCGCATCGGCGAACGACAGCGGCGCTAGGTTGCGCTTGATGAGTGGGATGTTGGCGGCGAGGCGCGACACGGGCTTGTTCACGTCGTCGAAGGAGCTGCAGGTATGGAGCTGCACGATCACGAAAAACGCTTGTTTGAAGGGGGCGCGATCGCGGCAGCGGTTGGCAGGATCTGATCGAAGCTTTCCTCAATGGGCTGCGGCACCCCAGCAGATGAAATTAGGAGCGTTCGATACCGACGTCCATGTAACGCAGCCTGCCGACCGCCTTGGAATCGGCAAGGAGGTTGTTAGCGAGGAGCGCAGTCACCAGTTGAGTCATAGGCGGCATCGACAGCTAGAGACCAGGTTCGAATGCTAGAAGGTCGGCTTTCGAGAAGCTGACCAGCACCTCGACACAGAGGTCTTGATTGGTTGAGATTGGCCTGATTTGGCACGCCATTTTTGCACGAGTTTTTCGGTTGTGAACAACCAATTGACGCGCGCGCGGTCGGCACTGCGCCGTGTCTCCGGCGGTCTCAGCGACGAGGCCGGGGAAACTGTCGATGCGCAGCTCAAGGCATAGGCGCTGCTGGCCAGTCTCGTTGAGCCAGGCGACTACGGTTAAGACGGCCCGGCGCTTGCGCCGATAACCCGTCGTTTGAACGTAACACGTGCTGAAGCTCGCCTTGTAATCAGCTTCGGCTGAGGAAAATTTCGTGCTCCAGGCTTGGTGGCCCAATGCTGGCCCTGTAGTTTACGCCCCGAAGGCTTAGACTTGTCTCTGGCTCAGACACACTTGGCAAGCCGTTGTGCAAGCGCATTCCCTCCTTGAGCTCTTCCGGTGCCCACTGTTCGCCGTGCTGCCAGTCCGGAGGAACATACGGAGACAACACTTCCAAAAGCTTGAAATCTCCGCTCCGCCATACTTGGCATCTCGTCGTGCGCCTGACAAGAAGCGTCTCCCTCCGAGGTACCCCCCGCAGTTTTCCTCATTCACGCGAGGTACCCAATGGCGGCACGTCGGTCGAAATAGCCTCCAGGGAACGCAGTCGTCGGAGGGATTGGCGTATAGGGATGCCAGAGCGCGAGCCCAACCAGCCGCGCGTCCAGCCGCACAATCAATTTGCGAGCGATCATGTCAGCTATCGTAGCCTCAATCTCGGCCTGCATTACATTCGTCCCGCTCAGCTGTTCGCGCAGGCGGGTTTCAGGCGAGCTTTCGTCCGCAGCGAGAAGAATTTCCCGCGCGAGGCCCCTGACCCGGTGTTCGCGCTCGACTGCAACGGCTCGCGTGTCCTCGACTATGATCTCGTCGCCGCTGTCCCGCATCGACAGCATAGACAAATTCGGCTCGTACCAGGCTTTCAGCCAGGCATCGATACCCTTGGCGACAGCGCTTAGCCCCGGACGGCGATTAGCGCTGCGCGGCGCGAAATGGCCGCCGACGTCGTCGTCTTCACTGTCTTCGAAGTAGTAAACCTGATCCGCCAGATCGCGCTCCGACAACGGATAGACGTAGCGATAGGAGACGGCCGGGCGCAGCTTCAATCCATGTTTCTCGGCTGCGTAATGATAGGGGCTGTAGCGCTGGTACCGCAAACGCACCGCAGGTCCCGGCTGTAGATGATGCAGCAGCGGTAGCAAAGGAGCCATTTCCGCATACCATGCGTCGCTCTCGCCGGGGAAGCCCCACAGCAAACTCCAACTGACCCGCACGCCGTGCTGACGGCACCACTTCAAGAGTTGGACATTATGCGCTGAGCTCGTTCCTTTGCGCATCAGCTGCAAAACACGGGTATCCAGGCTCTCAATACCCGGTTGGATCCAGCGGACGCCGGCGGCAGCCAGCTTCTCCACTTCGTGGCGCTTCAGGTTGGCTTTGACCTCAAAGAAGATCGCGAGCTTCTCGGGTAGCGCGGTGAGGCGAGGCAGCGCCTTTTTAAGGTAGTCAGTGGCCAGAATATTGTCCACCGCTTCGATGCGCGACGAACCGTAGCGCGCCGACATCTCAATCATCTCCTCTGCGGCCTGCCTCGCGGGTTTCTGGCGATAGGTCATCGATCCGCCGTTCAGCCCACAAAACGTGCAGTGGCTCCGCTCGCCCCACCAGCAGCCTCGAGAGAATTCCATCGGCAGCCCGGCATGGATGCGGTCGGCGTAGAGCGACGCGTTGAGCTCGGCAAAATAGTCCGAGAAATCGGGTAGCGGCAGGTCACCCATGTTCTCGATCACTGCGCGGGGCACCAAGTCGCGCGTCGACGCAGCGGGATAACCAGCCTCGCGATGCGCCGGACCGAAAACGCCAAAGGGCAGGTCAGCAGGCGGAATGTCTCTGCCGCGATTAAGGATGTCCCAACACAGCGGGCCGATCAGTAAGTCGGCCTCGCCCGACACGACATAGTCGACCCATGGGAAACGCGTGTGAGTGCTCCGCCCCATTACCGACTCGCAGTTTGCACCCCCCATGAGAGTGACAAGATCCGGTGAGCGCTCGCTCAGTCGGCGCAGCAACGCGAGCGAGGGAACATGCTGGGTGAAGGTCGAGCTGCACCCAACCATGGCCGGCCGCTGCTTCAATATCTTGTCAGCCGTCCAATCAATAAACCCGCCGATTAGCGAGCGCAGCCTGAGGCAATTCGCGCGACGCTCGGCCAACGATTTGCCTGCGTGTATCGGGTTGCGTTGGAAATAAAGATCCAGGAAGGCGCTTTCTTCCGGCGCGAAGTCGGGAAACGCAACGCCCGCGAACAGCCAATCAACCAGCGCCTCCTCTGGCGGGCCACTCTCAAGAGGCCCATAGTCGGCAATGCCTATGTATTCCAAAAACCAGATGTTGGCATATGCTATCGTGGCTTGCAGCCCAGCCTGGGTCAGCGCTGACTTCAGCAGACCGAGCGCCAACGACGGTCTTTCGACTGCCGACATAGGCATGTTGACTAAGACGATTGGCACATCGATACTCATGTCATGCCACATTATTTGTGATAGGCTAGGCGCGTTCGCCCGGCCACAGCCTCGTGGGCTGGACGGCAATGCGAACTTCTGCGCGACTCCGTGATTGGAGCCGTGGACATGAAGTCAACTAATTCAGCAAATGCCCTAGGCGGCGCGCTTCGAGCCATGTTTCCGTGTCACGTTCGTTGCCTGGAGACTGGAAAGTATGAACGCGCTAGCCCAGCGGAGGGTGCTAGAGCCGAGCGGTGAATGAGCCGACACACCGCTTCGCTCCCGACATTAAGCGGCGCCACGCCAAGGATCAGGTCGGGTCGAGCCGTTCTTGAAGAGCGTGCAGCGTTCCAGTCGTACTCGCGGATGTGCGAAAAGCGAGGACTTGGCTCGAAGCCGCGAGCGCGGAAGTCCTTCGGTCGCGTCCAGCGCGGAGCTACCAAAGCCCATCCGGCGGAGCTCAGGCAAGTGGTAGACCGGATGAGTTCGAGCTGCCTAGGAGAGCCCGGCACGCCAAGAAAAGGTTCTGCGGTCATGTCGGTTCTGCGCGCCATGAAGCCGCGGACGGTGGATGCGAAATGGCTTGCCACCCCAGTCCACACTGCGAGATGGTAAGATGCCGCAGCTCCTCGATACTGACGTAGTACCTCAGTGCGAATCGGCATGATCTACGTCCGTGCGGGAGCCTGCGTATCTGGCAGCTTCGATGCGGCTCGTCGTCCAATTACTGGTCTGCCCGGCGAAGCGGTTGTCGAGGTCGTCTTCGATTACCCCGGCCGCGTACAACCGATCGAGCAAGTCAGCGACTGCAAGTACGCTCGTTCCGTCAGTCGTGACCCGCGTAACCAGCTCCGACGCTGTGCAGTTGCCGAACGCGATGAGATCGCCAACGGAAATCGGAGCGACGTCGTCCGGCACCCGGTGTTCCATGTTGCGGGCGCGGAGCTGGAAGTACCGGTTCCCTGCTTTGTACTGCAGGTCTCTGCGGAAGCGGATCGGCAGGTGGGGGGCTGGGCTCTCGAGCATATACTGGCCGATCATGCCCTGCAGCCCCTCCCGGAACTCGTCAGGCGTCCTGAAGAAACGTTCACCCAGGATGCGGTAACCGAGAGGCCAGCGTTCGCTCCCCGGTACCGGCGTCACCAGTTGCAAACGTCCCTGCTGCATATTTACGAGGAATCCGGAAACACACGCGATCGTGGTATGATCGCGTTCCACCGACGCAATTGCATCATCTTTAATGGCAGACCTGAGCTTCCCCTTCCGCTCGCGCGCGCGTCCGGCGAAAGCCTTTGCGGTCGGCGCCTCCTTGCCCTGCAAGATGAGTTCGACCCCCAGCAGCTCCTCTGGCGAAAACGTCATATGAATCTGATTGAGGTGTGCTTTGCTCAGCACGGAGAAACGATTCGGTGTGGTGCCATACAGGTTGAACAGTCTGAGCACGCGCCTGGTGAGTGCCTGATCCTTAAGCGGCGCAGCGGTCGTTGTCTGCGGCAATGCGCCCGTGATCCGATAGTAGTCGAACAGAAAGCGATCGTAGTGTGGGTTGTCCATAGGATCTGTAGCCCAGTAGCAGAAGCCAGTACGGGCTGCCAAACCAAACACCTCGCTCGCGACGCCAACTACGCCACGCCAACGCTCTGCCTGCTCTTTGCTGTAGTCGTAATAGCCTTTGAACCGGTCGGCAGAGAGGCCACAGAACCAGCAACCAACGGTGCAGCCTTCGCTCAACTCGAAAGCTATGATCGGGTACGTGACCGATAGCGATGATGCGCCCAATTCGTCGTTGCAGCGCCGGATTTGGCGCTCGCGCCAGGCATGGAAACGAGGGTTAATCGTCGACATTTCGCCTTCGTCCCGCAGGAGGTCGCGATGGCGCACCATCTCGCGCAGATGCTCGTCCCACATCGTAGCCAGCGGCCACTGGGCAGACTCCGGCTTGAAGCGATATTTTTGATAGTCTCCGTGCCAGAGCGGCAACATTTCCATTGGGTCAACTTCGATGCCGTAGCGCTCTGTTAGCGTACGAGGGGCGTTGACGTTCTCCGAAAGCGCCTTGCGGAACTCCACGTCACCGGCTAACCGCTCCGTGAAGCGCTTGACGTGCGACAGGGTGCGCCGTTGCTCGGGCGTGCGACGGTCAGAACTCTGTCGGTCGTGTTCGGTGGCAGCGCGCGTCATCACGTTACGGATAAACCTTGAAGCAGCATCTCATAAGCCTAATGGCAATGATCTCACCCCGGACGAGGGCTGCTTTCATGCTCTCGTCGCACTTCTCGTCTCCTTGAGCACGAGCCAATGCGGTCATAGCGAAAGGCATGTCAGGCCACGACCGCAACAACAACAACCAGAACAACAGCGACGGGCTCGACTGCCGAGGCGAAGTTAGAGTGTGCTTCCGCGATCTGTACGCCGCTCGTGGGCACCTTCGCAGCGGACCAGGCCGGCCCAGCGGCCTGCACAACGCCGGTCGAGAGCGCAGCACTTGAATCAGGATTGGCGCCGGCAGTCGCATCGAGCTGCTTACTAATCAACTCCTGTCGGCTTCGACACCGGATGTAACTCTTCGCTTCATCAAGAGTAAAATTGTAGCCGTGACTTTTTCCGACCGCTACAACTGATGCAAGACCTGTAGCACTCGGTTTTGCGTTTTCGAGCAGATTGCCCTTTTTCCCTACATCATTGACAAATCGCTCTATCTCAGTTTGCGACACAGCCAGTCTCCACGTCTTCGCTTAATGCTGCCAAACTATGCACGATGCCTTCGCAGGCGATCGACGCCGACAGCGCGAACAAAGCAAGCAACGCGCCAGACTGAAAATCGCTGTTTTTCGCTCTATCTCACGTCGTCAACACGACAACATTGGCTTGGAACCGACAACCGGCTCACGATGCGAGACAAGATTTCGGCCGTCGGCCTCTATTAAAGTCGTCCGTTCTTTTGATCGCGGGCGACAGCAAACCGAGCGGCCCAGTGCAGGGAAATGAGCCCCTAGATCTGCAGCATGTTTCGGATCAGCCGCGCAAGAGCTGTCGCGCCCGTATATGACGTATCTAATTCTGGGAGGGGACGCCTGTGCTTCACTGAAAAATGCGGTGGAGCGTACCAGTAAGGCGGCCGGTTGCATGGCGGTGGTCCTTCGAGATTGAGTGGCTGCGCGTAAATGAGAGGTCATCGCCCTCAGTCAGGAGGGTGAAGATAGCGCGCTTCCGCGCGGGCAAGTTCGTCATACCTCAACAGTTCGAAGACCTCGTCGAGCGTCGCAATATTGGGCTCGATACCGGCAACACCTTCTTCAGCAATGATGCAATGGCAAATCTGCCGCATTGCCGCTATTGCAGCTCGTACGGAATGGTTGGCCCAGATCACTGTTGAGATGCGGGCATTACGATACGCAGAGACCGGTGTTCGATAGTACGTCGTTGGAACAATCACGACGGGCAATCGGCTTTGCCAGGTGCGCGTGAAGGAAAGAACCTCGTCCGCGCTGCTCTTTCGCGAGTGAATCAGGATCGCATCCGCACCCGCGTCCGCGTAGGCGTGAGCGCGTAAAATTGCGTCGTCCATTCCATGCCCCGCGATCAACGCCTCGATCCGGGCCACGAGGACCAAGTCTTCCGCGACTGTATCCTTGACTGCGCGCAGGCGGCCTGAGAATTCATCGATATCCGCGAGGGGATGACGATCGCCAATGAGCGAGTTCATCTTTGGAAAGCAGCTGTCCTCCAGCGCAACGCCCGCAGCACCTCGCTGACGGAGCTTGCGGGCGAGGAGGCGCGCATTGTTGAAATTGCCGAAGCCGCCATCGCCGTCAACCAGAACGGGCAGTTTGGTCGAGTCCACGATCCGCTCGACCGCATCGACAAGTTGGCTCCATGACGCTTCGTTGACATCGCGATAGCCGAGAGAGCAAGCAATTGAAAGACCCGACGCCCAGAGACCTTTGAACCCTGCGCGCTCGGCGATCGCAGCGGAGAGGCCATCATGCGCTTCCATCAGGACGGAGAGTTCAAGATTGGAGCAGACCTGTGCACGCAGCATTTCTGCGGGCGTGCATCGATCAGGACCGTTGGCGAGTACAAATTGTGGTTCACGTTTCATGCCGAACACCCCAGGAGCGACGGTTGAGGAGCCCGACTGAGCAGCCCAACCTTCATTCGGCAATCAGTCGCCTTTTCCGACATCAAGATCAATTAGCATGCTTGATAGTTGACGGGACGTTCCTCGCCCGTCCGGTCGAGCGCGATGACCCTCTCTGTGGATCGACGCCACCTACGTGAAGCCGCCAGCTGGACGCATTGTCTCGGCGCGGGGATCGTCGCGATCGGCGTACAGTGATGGCCGGCGCGAAGTCCCCGGCATGGATGTCGGCCGATCCGCGGATGGCGTTGCTGCGCTGGCTCGCCAGGCGGGTCTGCGCGGCCTCAAGCTAGTGAATCTCGGACGCCCATGAGAGCATCAAGGCCGCCGCCAAGGTGCTGAACGCCACGTGGCAGCGCCGCCGAGTGGAGGTCGTTGAAAAGAGTTCGCGCGGACTGATTCCGTTTCCCTTGTGATTAGCGCTCGGAGGGGCGCGCGCATGAATCTCCTAACTTGGTGCAACCGAAACACTCGTCGACTCGCTTCTGTGAGCGGCGCGAATAGTGATGTTAACCTAGATTGAGCGCCCCAGAAGAGAATCATGCGACTGAGAATGGATGAAATCAACGGGGAGCCTATACAAAGGGGAGCCTATACAAACTTGATGATCATGTTGGTGTTACGACAAGAAGTTGGGTGATGAGGCGATGAACCTCGCTCAGTGCCACCTCAGAATGTCCGTATCGGAAATTGGTGCCCGACTCTGCAACGCTATGTCGACATGCAACAATTTGCATCCACTACCAACGTTAGTAGTTGATCTGGATCAAAGACGCATGTCACTGACTAGTTGATTAAGGTCGAGCCAACGTCACCTGCAGGTGTTCGGCATGGAATAACAACCACAATCTCCTCTGTCAGCGCCCCCGATTGAAGTGTTGACTTGTCGCCAGCAGAGACACAATAGAGCGAGCGATCACGACGTGGCGGAGCCCCTCTTTGCCGATAGCTTCTGCTCCAACGAGCACCCGGCCGGCTGAAGGAGGAATCGATGTTGGTCGCTGTTGTTGGAGCGGGGATTATGGGCGCGTCGCTCGCGCTTCATTTCGCCGCGAACGAAATGACGGTACTGTTGTTTGATGGCGCCGTGCCCGGCTCTGGAGCGACGGGATCAAGTTTCGCGTGCCTAAACTTCTTTGCTGCGGCGACATCGGACTACATGCAGTTCAGGTCTGAAGCCCTTGACTACCATATGGAACTTGCACGCCCCATTGGTCTGGTAGACGCCATCAGAGCAACCGGAACATTGCGTTGGTCAACCGATTCCACGCAAAATAAGAAGTTACTTCAGGCAGCCAGTATGGCCGCGGGGCTAGGAAGGACCGTCGAGTACCTTTCACGAAATGAGGCATTGAACCTTGAGCCAAATCTTTGCATCGTGGGGGGTCCCGAAGTTATTGTGCGGGTTTCTCAGGAGGGATGGCTCGATTCTGTTTATTTCACGAAGCGCATGATCGACGCTGCCGTCGCTACCGGACTAGCCCACCGCGTCTCTGAAAAATGTACAAAGATAGAGCCTCTCAACCGAGGCGCCGTGGTCTGGACTGATCGTACTTGCTACCTTGTCGATGCAGTCGTGCTGGCCAGCGGCACGGGAATCAACGCGCTGCTTGAAGATCTCGCGTATGCGCCATTGGTTCATGAGTCACCCAAAGTGCTGACACAAATACCGTATTTCGGCCCTCCCATCGAGCACGTTGTCTTTGCTAATCATATTCATTTCCGCGCAAACGGGCCTTCTTCTCTCATCGTCGGCAATGCCGGCGACCCCACGGGTCTTAGCGACTCTGGTGTAGAGGTCACGGCTGCCAGAGAGAATGTCTCGTTAGTAAGGGGCGAACTCAAAGACCCCTCCCTTGGGAAGTCCATTGCCGCGCGGAGAGGGACCTGCCCCGTCCCCAAAGATGGCTACCCGATCGTCGGGCGACTGCCTGGTCAAGCACAGATATTCATTGCGGTGACGCACGCAGGCGTCACGCTTGCCCCATATGTCGCGCTACTGCTCACCAGGGAAATTGCAAGGGAAGGATCATGTGAGGTGCTTGGCGCCTTTCGACCCGAGCGCTTCTATCTCCCGATAGATCAAAACGGAATGCGAAGAATCCAGTAGTTCCTGCCGATAGTCGTTGAAGAAATCTAATGAGACTCTTGAGCGATTTATGTTGTCGCGGTGCGAGCCGCGCGCTTTGTCGTGCGTATGATCTCATAGACGCCGGATTGAACAAAGGAGTTGTGGGTGCTTTGAGAGTAGTGAAGCCGGTGCGGTTGCGGAGAAGGCGCACCTGTAGTCGCCGCGCATCGGCGAGACATTCATCGGATGTGAACGGCCCCATTGATCGAGTAAAGGGTGCGATTCAGCGAGCGCTTTGCTCCGTAGAGTGTGCAGCCGAACAATTTGGGTGACGAGCGCGGACAGGCGACATCGAACATTGTCACCGAGAAGGATGATCACAGAATCTATGGATGGTGCGCGCGCGCAGGTCATGACGTATCACTAAGAATGTCCAGCGGGCAAGCTCGCCGGACAACGTCGATGTGCCGCATGGTGCCGCCATAATGTGCGCAGACGGAGATCTCGTATCCAAGAAAGGTTCGGCACCGGCTTCTCGATCTGCTGGGGGATGGCAGACAGCGAGGTAGGCCCTCAGGGGAAAGCGACGAATGACCTGGTGCCGCAGCAATAGCCCGAGCGGTCTGCCCCTGCCCCGCGCGTAGTGAAGCGTAAGCTCGCATCGGCACCTGTCGCCCAGAGACTTACGGTAAGCGCTTAGCCGGAACCCTTGCTTCGGGATCTGGATAGCTGCGCGAGAAGCGTCCGGCTTCGACGGAGGTCGGGATGGATTGGACAGCAAAAATGACGCGCATTTTGACGGCTCATTGGCAGGGGCGGTGAGCCGGCTGGAGGTTCTTGGAGGGCCGTCGAGGCGCCGTGTGCGTTCAGAAGCGGAGAGAGCTCGGATCGTCGCCGAGAGCCTGTTACCTGTGCCCAGGTGTCCGAGGTGGCGCGCAAGTATGGAGAGACGCACTGGCGGATCTAGGGCTGGCGACGGCGCTTTCGACGCCGAGGCCTGTTGCCGGCGTGCGAGGCGTCGCAGCCGACATTCGCGCCGCTGGTGCTGGGAGGTGCGTTGGGGGAGCGTCAGGCTCCGGCAATCAAGCTTAAGATCGCGATCGGTGATATCGTGTTGCGGACGGATACGGCCATTGATGCCGAGCAGCTGTCCCGGGTCATCCGCGTGCTGCGAGCATCACGATGATCGCGGCCGGTGCTGATCTGAAGATTTACGTTGCAACGCGGCCGATCGGTTCGACGCTCGCCGAGGACATCCGCTATGTCCTCAATCATTGGCAGGGGCTGACCCGCTTCCTCGAAGGCGGACGTCTCGAGCTCGACACCAACCCGGTCGAGAATGCCATCCGGCCAGTCTGCTTGACCAGGAAAAATGCTCTCTTTGCCGGTCATGAAATCGAGGCAGAAAACCGGGCCGCGCTGGCGTCGATCGTCGCTACCTGCAAGCTCAACGGCGTCAACCCGGCTGCCTACATCACCGAAATACTCGAAGCGATCATCGACGGCCATCCCCATAGCAGAATCGAAGACCTCATGCCGTGGCGATTCCGCAAAGCGTCAAGCCAGCTTCAAGAGGGCCTAGGCTAAGCGCTTACGACTTATGGCTCGTGAGAAAACGCGTTCCTGTGTGCCGAGAAGTACGCGAGCGGCTCATCGAGCGCACGGACGCGAAACGGTTGCGGAGAGACGGGAAGCAGCGACGTTGCGCGCCTCACCCGATCGTACCGTTGTCGGCGAGCGCCGCGAGGAGACGGTTGCAGCACTCAATCCGACAATGAAGCGCGAACTGCGTGCCGAGCGGACCATCGATGCAGGCACCGAGCGCGCGGTCGCGCAGGAAACAAGCACGCGAAGCGGCCGCGGCTGCCGAGGCAGCGCGATCGCTGGCGCAGCCCTCGCCCCCCTGCCGGCGGCCGTCCTTCGGACGGATACTCTGGCACATCTGCCGGTGGAGCACGAGCAGATCATCCGGCTTGATTGAGGCAAGCGAGCGGGCGCAGGCACAATAGACGAATCCCAGCGAACGAGCCGAGCCCGTAGTGGTATCTCGGCGCTGCTCGTGGGCTTCGTCTCTCCTCGGATTTCTCTTCTGAATAGCGCTCGCATTTTCAACGGCCCTATTCGTGGTCGAGGGTAACCAGCGCACCCCGGAGGCTACGACTAAGAGTGTGATGCCGCCGCGAAAAATACGCTTGCGGCGAATTCGTCGGCAAGCCCGCCAACCGTCAGCAGGGTGCTTGCGAACACCAGCATGTTTCGCCTGGACCACATGCGCCAGCCCACGGGCGGGATGATATTCCTTCTCGAGCCCTGCTGGAGCGGGCTATTGTTGAAGTTGCTTCAACTGGGTCTGGAGGCAAAAGCCGAGTCGTTCCCAGATTCACCCGGGCTTCTCCGGGTCATGACGCGGCGGCCTTATTCAAGGACCGGCACGCTTCAGCCCGCCTTCTTGCCGGTGACCACGACGAGCGCCTCAATCTCGCGGTCGAGATCCGCCTCCTCGGGATAGAGCGCCGGCGTGAGGCGGACGCATTGCCCTTGACGACACCCGCCCGGCGCACGGAGAGCACCTTATAACTATCTCTGAGCTTCGCCACGATGGCGTCGTTGTCAGCTTCGTCGTAGGAGCCGGCCTTCCGGCGTCAGGATCTCGATGTCCTTGAACGCGCGCACACGGCGCACCCAGTAGTCGCGCAGATAGCGCAGGCGGGCCTGCTTCGTGGCCGCGCCGATCTCCTGGTTGCGCGCGATCGTGGCGGGCACCGTCAACACGGTGGCGCAATTGACCGTGCCAGCGTGCACCCGCGGGCGGGCGTCGGTCTCCGGAAACTCTTCGTCGCCCATGTCGCGGTCGACGTCGGCGAGGCGGTTCGTCCGGATGTCGAGGAACCCCCGCCCCGAGCGACGCGCCGATCCATTTATGCAGGTTGAAGCCGACGAGGTCGGTCTTGAGCTCGCCTACCTTGAAATCGAGTTGTTCCCACGAATGGGCCGCGTCGACGATGGTGCCGATTGCTTGGCCTCGGCCATGCGCACGATCTCGGCGATCGGCATGACGAGGCCTGTCCGATGGCTGATGTGGATTGGGAGCAGGAGCCTCGTCTGCGGGTTCTCGTCGAGCACGCGGGCGTAGGCGTCCAACGCGGCCTGTCGGGTCGCTGGCTCCGGCACCTAGAGCTAGGTGACCTCGACCCAGCGCCGTGCCTTGAGCGCGTTCATGGCATATTGCATCGAATCGTAGTCGAGACGGCGTAGAGCACAGCATCGCCGGGCTTCAGCTTGTTATAGCCGCCGATCAGGAGCTGCAGCGCCTCTGTCGCGTCAGGCGTGAGCGCGATTCTCGGGTGCCGCGCCCACGGCTTCCGCCACCTTGGCGCGCATGGTCTCGAAGTCCGGTCCGGAGCGCTGCCGCACATAGTAATTCTGATAGTTGACGATGTCCGGTTGGCGGATGAACTCACGCTGCACCGGCTCGTTCATGATGCCCCAATGGCCGTTCTCCAAGTTGACTGCATCCGGCGCACGGCATAGAGCCCGCGCACGGCGCGCCAATCGGCCTCGTCGATGGCGCGGGCGGCACTGTCGGAATCGGACTACGGCGGGTTTCAAACCGCCTCGTGCATCGACATGCCTGCAAATGATAGACGCCATCGTCAAGAGCACGCCTAGACGTGCTCGACTCTGAGAACCGTAGAGCCGCAACTCTCGTCTTAATTCTAACGACTTACATTGCGCTCGGGTCAACTACCAACGCTAGTAATTTGATCTACTGATGGGAGCAAACTATTAGAAGGATGAACATCGGGCTACGCAAGCATCAACTGCAAGGAGTTCAGCATGCAAACTCACTCAAACTCTGTTCTGGCCGACGGCCGCGATCGATGCGTTGGCTCCTCGGTTCCAAAATACTGTGTGCTCAAGTCTGCTCCAACCGCGGCCCTCCTTTCTCGTGTAAGTGCATAGGCGCGATGAAGGGGCTCCGGTCTCAATGAACTCTTAAGCGCCATTTGGCTACGAAGCGGCTGTCGAACGGAAGAGTGATATCCGCAGGGGCAGACTGCGTACCAACGACGAAGCGGTTGCGATCACCTTAACAAACTCGGCAATCGAAGCAGGAGGAGCGCGCATGTTGGCGCAACGGATGTCTTTGCTCTCAGGTTCGGGCACTGCCGCCGCCCGTGAGGCGGCTAAGAGAGCTGCCGCGACCGGCCGTCAGATCATCGATCTGGCCGCCGGCGAAGTCATCATCGATCCACCATCATCCGTGCGCGACGGAGCGATTGCTGCCATCAATGCCGGGGCGAACCGGTATACCGATTCCATCGGCTTGACGCCGCTTCGCGGCGCTGTCGCCGCAAAGCTGTCTGCGGAAACAGGCATCGGCTGGAATACGGATAACATCGCTATCACTGCGGGTGCAAAGCAGGGCCTGCTCGACGTTGCCTTGGCCGTATTCAATCCCGGAGATGAGGTCATCATCATTCGCCCCTGCTGGCCGACATTCCCGTCCCAGGTCCTTCTCGCTGGCGCAAAGCCCGTGTTCGTTGATGTTCGCGCCCCGACATATACTCCTGATATCGTCGCACTTCGCGCCGCTGTCACCCCGCGCACGAAAGCCATTATCATTAACTCGCCGAACAATCCGACCGGCGCCGTCTATGATCGAACGACTCTACAAGCTATCGGCGATCTCGCGATCAACTATCAGCTCTGGATTGTTTCCGACGAAAGCTACTCCAGCTTCGTATTCACCGGTTCGCGCCATGAGTCGATCGTCATGGCGCATCCCGGCGTCCGTTCAAGGACAATCCTGGTCAACGCCTTCTCAAAAGAGCTGGCGATCACCGGTTGGCGCCTGGGTTACTTCGCAGCTCCTCCGGAGATCGTTTCGGCGGCCAAGAAGCTGCAGAGCCATACGACCTCGAATGCCAATGTAATCGCACAGCACGCGATCCTGCATCACCTTGAAGTCGGCGACGGCAGTTTTGAACGGAAGCTGCATGAGCGTCTGTCCGACGCTCGCAACAACGGCCTTCGTATCCTCTCTGGTCTGCAGGACGTAACCTCGCCGGGCGCCGACGGCTCATTCTTCTTCTATCTCGATCTCAGTAGGCTTGTCTCAGCTTTGCCGGCCGGCGGCCACCTTCGATCCACCGACGACATTGCACGATTGCTCCTGGAGGAAGCCGATGTGGGCTCCGTCGCCGGTAGTGCCTTTGGCGACGTGAACGGGCTGCGTCTCTCGTTCGGCGCTCCACCGGACCTGCTGGAGTCGGGACTTAGACGTGCCATCGAGACCCTGAACAACCTGCGACCAGGCAAGCAGCGGCCTGAAGCCTTCGAGGAGGACATTTCGAAATGCTCAATGATACACGGGCGGTGATCCTTGCCGCAGGAATGGGCTCCAGACTGCGCCCCTACACGGAATTCGTTCCGAAACCCTTGGTGGAGGTGAACCGAACCCCGATGCTGCACAACGCGCTGCACCATTTGTCTGAGCTCGGGACGCGCAAGGCAACCATCGTCGTGGGTTATCGCAAGGAAGCCATCGAACAGTCGTGCGGCCATCGATTTGAGGAGGTCGACATCGATTATGTCCACAATCCCATCTTCGATCGGACTGGCAGCGCCTATTCCCTATGGCTAGCGCGAAATGCAATGCTTGCCGGCGACACTGTCTTTCTCGAAGGCGACGTGTTCTTCGAGCGAGAAGTCCTCGAAAGAACACTTCGAACGGTCTCTTCTACCAAGCAGAGCGTGGCGGCTGTTGCGGCGTTCAACGCAGCAATGAGTGGCTCCGCCGTCGAGCTGGCTGACGATGGTTCTGTCGTCACGTTCGTCATGAACCAGACGCCTGTCGAGGCCCGGGCCAGGGGTCTCTTCAAGACCATCAACGTGACGCGCTTTTCCGCAGACGCCTCGCGCGAACAGCTGGTGCCAGCACTGCACCGCGCTGTGGAAAGCGGGCATCGTACGGCCTACGTCGAGCAGATCCTCGCTCGGCTTGTCGAGCAGCGAGAGCTGCAGCTTTCAGCGGTGGATTGCAGCGATACCCGTTGGTTCGAGATCGACAGCGAAGATGATCTGCGCCTGGCGGAGAAGATGTTCGCGCCGCCGATGATCCGCGCAGTTTCCGCGGCAAGTTCCATCCCGCCGACGGGAGCAAGGCGATGATCGGGTATCTGCGCGACCGTGCAAATGCCATCACCGCCCTCGCCTATCTATTTGCCGTCATCGGGCTGTTCCTGGCCCTTAACGGCGAGATCGAGCTCGGCGTTGCGGCAATGCTTTGGACCTGGTTTCTGGATCATTGGGACGGGCATGTTGCCCGGAAGATGCGGCATCTTCGCCGTCCAGGTGTGGCAGAGTTCGGGAAAAGCTTCGATGGATTTGCCGATCTCATTCATGGCGTTGTGTTCCCGGCCACGATCATTGTCCTTGTTGGCCAAGGCACGATGCTGTCGCTCGTCGCGAGCTTGGCGCTGATGTTGGCGGGCGCGATCAGGCTCAGCTATTTCGAAAATGTCGGACTCACATCTGATGCGCGATTTGTTGGCATTCCGGTTTCATACGGTACGCCAGTGCTTACTATCCTGCTGCTCGCTCGCCCGTTGTTATCGGACGATGTTTTTCCGACGACTGTTGCGGCAACCTTCATCATACTCGCACTGTTGTACGTGACCACTGCAATCCGCGTCCCAGCCATTCGTGGAATTGCTGTGCCGATCGCGACAGGCTTTGCAATCGCCGGCTCGATCGCGCTGGCAACTGTCGCGGGTATTGCCCGTTAATCCGACTGAAGATCGTTCTGGTTTCAAGCCATGGAGGGGAAAATGGACAATCTTTCAAATCTTAGCGAAGTTGCACAGCCTTCCGCACGGTTCATCGACTTCGGACGCAATTTTCCACCTCCGAGTCCGCTTGTACGGACTGCACTCCAGGAATCATTTTCCTATCTTGCGAAGACGAATGTCGCAGAGGCCATTCGATTTCCTCGATTCACCGGCACAGCGCAGGATCGTGAAGCCGGTGCCAATTGGCTCGCACGGCGACTTGAACAAACGCTGGATCCAGACCGAATAGTGCTCGCTAACGGTACGCAGAGCATCCTCGCTATGTTGCTTGCGTACTATGTTAAACCAGGTGGCGTTCTCCTTACGGAGGCACTTACCTATCCCGCGATCAAACCACTGTCGCATCTATTTCGAGTAAAGTTGTATGGCATCTCGATTGATGGGGAGGGGATTGAACCTGAAAGCCTTGATCGTGCGTGCAACAAATTTAAGGGGAAGGCGCGCGCCTTGTACTGCATGCCTACTCTTCACAATCCCACATCAGCGATTATGACCGAGACGAGGCGACAAGAAATCGCGAAGATCGCGCGCCGTCATAATCTTTCGATCTTTGAGGACGACATCTATGGCGTCCTTCCACAGAGCGCTCCTCCCCCCCTTTCTGCGTATGCGCCCGAACGCAGCTGGTATATCTCGGGTCTCAGCAAATCCTTGGCTTGTCAGCTTCGGATCGCCTACGTTGCCGGCCCAAGTTTATCGACGACGCAGAGGGTATTTTGGCCTGGGGTTAGAACGACAAATTGGATGGTTGCGCCTCTCATCGCGGAGATCGCGACCCATTGGCTAACGACTGGCTTGGCATCTAAAATTATAGATTCAGTGCGCCTCGAAACGAAAAGCCGACGGAATATCGCGGAAGAGGCATTCGGCATGCCATTCGATATCGATCCGGCAAGTTACCACCTCTGGATCAAACTGCCAGACCACCTAAGCCTCAGTGATTTTGTCGAAGCTTCGAAGCAACGAGGTGTTGTCGTCGGGGCTGGAAATGCCTTCGCCGTTGGTTCGTCTCTAGGCAACACGAGAGTCCGAATCGGACTTGGGGTCGCTACCGATCACGACCAACTTCGCAACGGCCTGTCAATGATCGGCAAACTTATCAGAGCATAGCTTTCGGAGATCTTTGAAAGGTTACGATGACTACCAACTTTCCCAATTTTGAGACCCCCTGGTCCGAATTCACTGGCGAGGGCGAAAGCTATGACCTTTATAGACCCAGCTATCCCGCTGAAGTTGCGAGGGTAATCATTGATCACGTCACCAACAAACGCTTCGACGCCCCTATCGTTGACGTGGGAAGCGGCACAGGAATTTTCACAAGGGTGCTCGCCGCGGAAGCGCAGGGAAGGCTCGCCGTTATTGGAGTTGAGCCGAATGCAGACATGCTTCAGATTGCTGGCAAGTCAGCGCCCCACGATCTGCAAATCACGTTCCGCATTGCAGCAGCTGAGCGGCTGCCATTTCCAGACAAGTCTGTGTCTGCCATCGCGGCAGCTACAGCGGCCCACCGGTTTGATAGACAGATGTTCTACACCGAGGTCGCGCGCACATTGCTCCCAGATGGGATGTTGGCGCTTGTTCACAATCGACACCGATACTGGGACAGCCCGGCGCTTGCCGAATACCACCAATTCGTCGAACAGTGCATTCCAGAATATCGCAGGGGCACTTTCACAACCCTCGCTGGAACGTACTCGACGATCGACTTTTGCAGCGAGCTCGTTGCTGACCTCCGATTCGCAGACGTGATCGTTCGGCATTGGAATTGGGATTTCGATGTGGACCTTTCACACTTCCTTGCACTGAGTTTCTCGTCCAGCCTCATGCAGCGATCTGCCTCGGCCATTGGCAAGCAAGCCGTTGCCGCAAAGCTAACCGAATTATTCGATCGATACTCTCAGGACGGTCTACTGCGTCAACCTCACGTGACCGAGGTGACATTAGCGACAAAGCGATAATCGAGATTATCTCGGTCAGGAATGGAACCGGCCCCTGCACATTATTGCCTGGCGGCTGCCACGGTGACGAATAGCAGGTCAGATCGCGCTTCGCATGCTAGCCCAAGAGCTAAAGAGGCGGACGATAAGCGGTCAAGTCATCATTGCCTCTAGTTTGAGTGGCCCTGGGCCCCTGCGGTCTACCCCGGATCGAGCGTCTCGCCATTTGATGGGGAACTCCAAATGCCGCCTTCCCAGTGTTGTCAATTGGAATGCCTACTCAAGTCCACGCCCATTTTATCGAAACGGCCTCGTTACCCCGGGCGGCACTCGCCGTGGACACGCACTCGGGAGGACGTAGCGCTGAGTATACGTTTTGCGCGATGATTCCGTACGTGGCCGAGACGACACAGCGGGGCTCATTGAACTTGTCCAGATCTTTGGAACGCCAATGACATTCGCTTTGGACAAGGAGGATCACAACGCGGGAAGTCTCTTCGCCGCCTGTGAACGTGTTGGAACTTCAGTTCTGGCCGTAGAACTCGGCGGAGGTCCAACCGTCGATATAGACGCTCTGCGGAGGAGATTTTACGAATAGTCGTCCATCTTGAAAACCCTACGCGAACGGCCTCCGACGGCACTGCTGCTTGAGGCAAACCACGAGCCGCCATTGAGCGGTCGCGATATGTAACCCTCGAAACCAAGACTCAAAGAGCGATGATCTCATCATCAACTGGCTCCCTGAGGCAAGCTGACTCGCTCCCGGCCAATGCCGAAGAAGCACGGTGGCCGCCGCTGTCACCTACACCATCTTTAGGGGCACGTTCAACGGAGTCGCCGACGAGTATGCTTGCAGCTTTGCAATTATCCAAGGAGCTTCTTGGCTTGGCCTGCCATGTTCTGCAGTGCTTCCTCCGGTTTGCTGCCCCAGAAGAGGACGCCGCGCATTTGATCGCACATCATCTTTACGATCTTGGCCGTGTTATCGCTCGGGAACGAGAATTGGTCCCCTGTCACCGCAAGCCGTTCCACGATATCCCGATGCAGCGGGTTAATCGTCAAATACTCGTCGAGGAATACGGAGTCCTTGAGAGCCGCGAGATTGACGGGCATGTACCCGCTATTCTTCGCCAGTATCATCTGGCCCTTTTTACTGGCGGCGAACTTCATGAAATCCAACATGACTTCTTGCTTGGCCTGATCTTTGGTAAACATGAAGAAACCATGACCGGCTCCCGCCAGTCGACCCTGAGGCGCAATGGGAATCTGGGCGATGGCCAGTTCGAAATGCCCGGCCGCCGCCTTCGCCGTCGAAGTCATGCCGCTTGCGGACTGAATATGCATTGCAGTGCTACCCGACTTGAACGCCTGGCGAGCTTGCTCCGCGGACATATCTATCCTGACGGTTTCACCAAAACGCGCAAGAGTGGTCAGCGCCTGGAGACCTGCCGGGCTGTCGAAGGCAATTGATTTCAGTACCCGGTTCATCATCTCCCCCCCGTAAGACGACAATAGGGTCTGGAACATCCAGGCGTTGCTGGCCTCGTATTCGATGAAGCCGCCGCTGACCGTCTCGTTTAGACTTTTGACCTTTAGACCGAATTCATGAATTTCATCCCAGGACGCTGGAGGTTTCGGATTCAGGTAACCCGCCTTGCGAAGAAGGTCCATGTTGCAGTAGATGACGGGAATGGTCGTCCCGAACGGGACGCTGAAGACTTCGCCATTGACGCTTGCCGCATCGATCATCGCGCTCGAAACTCGAAGGGCTTCAAGACCCCCAGTGTCGCCGCCGAAGAGCTTGTTCAAAGGCTGCGCGATCTTTCTGTTGGCGAGGATCCCCGCATAGGTCAGGGCTTGCCAGGAGCCGTCCGGCAGGGAATTCACAAGAGAACCTCGGATCGTGCTGTTCAATAATGGGTCCCAGTTGTCCCCGTCAGCTACAAATTTGATCGACTTCGAGGGGTTATCAGTTTCGAATTGCGTCGTCAGTTCGGAGAGAAGAGCCCGGTAAGTCGGATTGGCTTGCGAAATCGTGACGGTCGTTTTCTGGGCGGCTCTGCCGACGGCCGGCATGGCGTATACGGCGGTCGACACGGCTCCGGTCACCAGGACGCTTCTGCGGGTGATCATCGTATGGTGCTCCGTTAAGGGGCAATCGGTTTCGGTGTGAGCAGTCGCTCGAAGAATCCGAAGCCGTCAATTGCAGCGATTGCTGTCATGAGAGCAAACCGCGGGAGCTTCTTACGCCTTCATCGGCACCGCGAGCTTGAAGACGCCATCGCCGATCTGTGTTGCAACCGGCAGACGACGGCAGAGTACGAACCCGGCTTCGGCGAAGTAAACCGGCGTCGGCTTGGACCACGGTGTTTCAATAGAATGCAGGAGGCCGGCCAACTGGTCTTTGGTGACCCAGTCGCCTAGTTGCACGAGCGGCTCTAGCAGCCCGCTTGCTGGCGAGAAAACGGTTGAGCTGATCGGGAGGCGACGCATGAACGCGACCTCGGGAGCTGAGTTCGAAGGGCCATCACAAAGGACGCCGGCCCGATGCAGCAGACGTATGACGCCGGTGCGCGCTTGCTCGAGCGTCGATAGGTTGACTGATCCTCCTCCGCCGATTTCGGCGGAAATGTTGAGGACCCCGGCGCGGTCGCATGCGCCGAGAATGCTCGAAGGGGTGTAATCTTCCTCATCGACGAAAAACGCGACCGGAAGTCCGAGTGCCTTGGTGAGATCCACGACGCGGCGTCGCCTGTCGCCATCGATAGCTCCAGAAAGCATTGCCGACGGGAAATAATCGATGGATCTACCGCCTGTATGGATGTCCACGACAAGTTCTGCGCGCGACATCAGGACCGTCTCGATGAAGTGCGCGATGCGCTCGGTCGCCGTGCCGCTTTCCCTGCCGGGGAACACGGCGTTCAGATTCCCGTCGTCAGATGGGGCAAAACGCCGTCCGGCTCGAACGGCCTCGGCATTCGCGGCGGGAAGCATGATCAACTGGCCACGAACATCCTCGACTTCTACGGTGCCGAGCAGCGACCTTGCGATGAGTTGCCCCTCATACTCGTCGCCGTGGCAGCCGCCGATGACCACAACGCAGGGGCCGTCGCCGTTGCGTATGGATGTGATAGGAACCATAGAACATCCGAATGGCGATAGCTCGCTGGTCGTCTTCACGTTGAGATAGCCGTCCTGACGGCCATCCTTATCTAGATCAATGCTCAATTCAAACGACTGGTTCATGAGCTCACACTCCTCTCGGTTTGACGACAGTCGAATCTGTGAAGCGGAGCCGAGACTGTTCTCTCCCACAACGGTTCGTGACCCGCAATATCGATAGGTTCGCTCAAGGACATGTGTTCGCGAAACTTCGGTGGCGAAGCTCAATCCGCAGGAACAAGGAAGTTATTGAGATCATAAGGGGCCTGGACCGCAGTCAGGCACGCCTCAATCGGAGACTCTAGAGGAAGGCAATGACGGGGAGCACGACGAGGGTGCGCGTGATCAGGAGAGGGAGATCGGAATCCGGTCGCGCTCGCAGAGCTTGGAGAGCTCCTCGCGCAACGTGGCTTTCACCTCCGAAAACTCCTGTTCCGGCAGGAAGTGCGATTCGATCAACTGGCGGTCCAGCGTCCAGATCGAATCGCCAGGCAGCGGATCGGTGCCGTAACGGGGAACGATGTTCCAATGCACGTGAGCAAAAGAATTTCCGAAGAATGCGACATTCATTTTCTTCGCGCCGAAGGCTAACTGAACTGCCTCAGCGACCATCGCCACTTCCAGAAGGTGCTTCGTGCGTATCTCGATCGGAAGATCATGCAGTTCGCGTGCCTTCCGCTTCGCGGAAAAGAAGCAGTAGCCTTTGAAATACTGACGATTGCGGCTGAGCGTAACAATGCCTGTTTCGAGCTCGGCAACGAAATGGCGCTCGTCTGAATTGTCGATCAACCGCAGGATTTCGGCCGGCGAATAGCTTTCATGAGCCATTTTATATGTCTTTCTATATGGAGGTCCGTCAAATATCAGGATTTCGGTAGACTCGTCACGTCGCGAACCGCTGTCGGCATCGGCCCTTCGGCGGTCTGCTTGAGGGGCACAATATTTTGCAGGTCGTCACGACGGATGTGATGCTCTGACTTCGGGTCGGGATAGGCATTGGTTGAACGGAGCTCACCAATTCCGCTGTGCGCGCAGAAGAATGTTCACGGCGCCCTGGTCCTTCAGCTCATACGCAGCACCCGGTTTGGCACTACCTGACTGGAGCGGCAGCGTCACAGTGCTTCCGCCTGCGTACTTTTGATCGAGCATGTTGTAAGCAATCTCGGCTGTGAAGGACAGGTTCTTGACCGGGGTCCAGATTGCGCGTGCACCAACAACCGCGTAGTTGAAGTCGGGGTTGCAACCGGCAACGCCGCTCGATAGCCCGATACCTGCTACGAATGCGCCGCAGATGTAGCCTTTCGCTCTGCTGTCATACCGGACAGCAGCCCACGCTCCATAGAGGCTGGTGGCCCAATATGGATCCCAGTTGTGGGTGTACCCACCGTTGAAACCATAGACCGTGGTCAGCTCCTGACCGGCACCGGCGACAAAGACGGAGTCAGACACACCGGCGATGCCGAGGCTTTGGTAAGCACCTGCTGCTCCGGTACCGCCGTATCTCGCGAAAGTCGTCGGCATATAGCTGTTGAACCCATAGCGGCTTGCGCCATTGGCATACATGCCGCTCACATTGATGGTGTCACCCAGCCCGGTCGGAAGGTTCTTGATCGACAAGGCCAATTGCCCAGCCCAGCCCCATTTGTCGGCCGGATGACCAGTCGTCTCGGCCGCGCCATAATATGCGGCATGGTTGTCATGCGCTGCGACCGATGCCTGAAAGAGGCCCCAAGCCTGGTCAACGCGAAGCATAGCGACGAGATCTGGAGCTCGCGATCCCCCGATGTCGCTGGCACCGTAGGCACCGGTTGCGAGACCTGCCGGCGTCGCGGCGCTCACGTTCCATATGTTGGTTGTGTATCTGGCGACCTGATCCTGAGCCGAGAAGGAAGCGGTGATGCCCTGACCGAAGTCGGCTGTATACGTGAATTGATTGACGGCGTCTCCGCCGCCGCTGCCCGGCAGCTCGAAGATGTTCGCTGGATACTCGGTCCAGGGTGTGTTGAATTGCGACTGCGTTTGACCGAAGGTGAAGCCGGCGAACTGGATGAAGGCTAGGTACACCTGGAGGTAACCGCCTGCGACTGCGTCACCGGAGTACGTCGTGGCACCGCCAGAGAGACCCGCGCCAGCACCGGCGTAGCCACCTGTGGTCCACTGGAGCAGGCCTTCGAAGAAGGTCCGAACGACGCCGTACTCGGTCGCGGTACGCGTATCGATGTCGAGGGCCTCACGAGACCGCATGGTGTAATAGTTACTAAGGCGGTTGTTAGCTCCGCCCGCGCCGGTTACGCCGTTCGGCAAGAGAGTTGTGTCAAAACGCAGGTATCCACCCAGTCTGATGCAGGTGTCGGTCCCCGGAATGTAGTAGAATCCGGCACCATAGAGCGAGCAGGCCTTCACGTACTCAATCGCTTTTGCTTTGACGGGAAGGTCAGCTGCTTGTGCGCCGCTCAGGGCGAGTAAACCTGCCGCTGAAGTCAAAACCACCTGTTTGATCGCACTTATGTACCGCGCACGGTCGCCATGAATCGGCCCATTCAGGGCAGAGCACAGCTCGATCTGGGCGGATCTAGAAGCCGGGTCCGAGTGCCCCATACAGCCGCTGTTCAATGATTGTCGTGAGGGTGATGCGCGATGGCAGGTCGTCTCGTTCGAGTTTCGCTTGATAATTTTCTTCAGCACAAAAGTCTCCATTCACAAAGACGCGATCGTTGACTGTAGGTTTTCGGTTTCCTAGCGAGACGAGGCCGCAAAGCGTTCGGCGAGCGCAGGGATGGTGTCCCGCAAGACCGACCACTGGTGGCGAAGTCTCACGCCAGATTCGACGGATTCGACTGGCGTTCTGGCGGGAAGATGAGCCCGACATCTAAAGTGCCGATGTCGGTTCGCTGAACCAGCGCTGACAGTTTCTGGATGAATGCGCCAAACGTACCTTCAGCCGAAACAAAGATCCGGCACTCGGCTAATCACTCGCTGAAGCGAATGACTCCACCACATATTGCTGGGCCATTCGGGCGGTTGAGGCGGCGATCGAAGCGCCGTCGACATCGACCTTGATGTTGCAACTGTAAATCGGCTCCCTGCCCTGTCACCGCCTGCTGGAGGACTGCGGATTAGCTACGTGAGTCGCTTATGATTGATGAGGCAGGAAAATCTCGCTCGTCCACTTTCCGGAGAGGAATTCCTTTATGTCATTCTTTTAGATGCGACGCCGCTTGAACGATTCGAGAGATGGATTGCGCTGTCTGCTGGGCGCTTTCGCCGATAGAAATGAAATGGTTTGGTACAGGAAGCGGCAGCCGCGAGGTGGCGCCCATGCAAGCAGTCTGGTGAAGCATCGGCGCTTCTCTGGTCTGGAAAGAACGGCGAATCTGCCTGCTAATCAAAGTGGCAAACATCTCCTCAGACGAAACACGGGTTCATTTCATCACTCGCTAAATCGAATAACAACTTGCATCTGTTGCGGCGCCATTCGGCCTCTTGTGACCACGATCGGAACGCCGTCAAGGTCCACATTGATGTTGGTCATCAAAATCACCGGTTGCCGTCGCGGCAGCGCAAGCAGCAGGGCATCGGCCTGCGACAGTAAACCCGCGGAAATTCGCGTCTCGAATCTGTGATAGTCGAGGATTCCAAAGTGTTTCCAGGACTCCGTGAGACTGCCCGACTGTTCGATCAGCGCCTCGATTCCCTCGAATCGAGGCAGTGGGAAATAGCTCGACGAGATCGAGGCGGCGATACCATCGATCAGTATCAGCGTATCGACTCTGCGTGCGAACTGGGTCTGTGGCACACGGAGGTCGCGCGCAAGCTCCCTGTCGACGCGAACCCGCGCGGAACCGACGAACCGGCGCTCGCTGATCCTGTGCATGTCGCGCACGGTCGTGCTCAGACGGGTCCGCGCCCCCAATCGGGAGTGGACGACGCGCTCCTTGACGAAGGTGCCGCGTCCCTGCTCGATGCGCACATAGTCGCGCTCCTTCAGCACCGCGAATGCCCGGCGCACAGTATTGCGGTGAACGCCGAAGATCGCGGCTAGCTCAGTTTCTGTAGGTAGGCGTTCGCCCGGCTTATACGTCCCACCGATGATATCCTTGCGGATGGCCTCGACCACGATCCGCCATAGCGAGTTCGCACCACGCCTGGCGTAGAGGGAAGATGGGTGATTCTGTCCGGTCATCGATCTCGGGCCTGCGCTGGCGGAACGTCTGCGCCAAAGCCCCCGCCAACGTCCAGCGCCTTAGCACATCAAACCGGCGCGGCAATGACCGTAAGGGGCAGATGGCAGTCGAAATTTGCCGGAAAATTCCCATGTGCAGCAGGAAATCGGCGGGATTTCACTTGTGCCGAACTGGCGCTTCGCTCCACTGGAGCCGACGCTAACGCACCGGCGCGGGGACGCCCAACATTATTCTGGAGCCGTATTCTTGCGCTCGCTGTATCCTACTGTCCGAAACGTACCAAATTGGGGGGCGTCGGCAAAGCCAGGCCAGCCGAGCGGAGGCCGATTAGATACAGACCGTTCGTTACTGACTCTCAAGAAGGCTTCATCATTTGACGGCTCCCCCTGTCATTCCTTCAACGAACCACTTCTGAGCGGCGAGGAAGGCGATGACAAGGGGAAGAATGACGATTGTGGCGGCTGCCATGAGGGGCCCGTAATCGTTCCCTGCCTCCTCATTCGCGAACGCAATAATGCCGAGCGGTGGCGGCATCAGGCTCTCCGAACGGACCGCGATCAGCGGCCAGAAGAGGTCATTCCAACGGCCCACGACGGAGAAGATCGAGAATGCAATCACCGCCGGGAGCGCCATCGGTACCATCACCTTCCAAACGATGCCCAGTTCCGAGAGCCCATCGAGGCGCGCGGCGTGGACCACGTCGTCGGGAATGGTCTTGAACACCTGGCGGAAGAGGAAGATGCCAAACGGCGAGACCACGAAGGGAAAGATAAGCGCTGCATAGGTGTTGAGGATACCGAGTTCATAGCAGAGCACGAAAAGTGGCAGCGAGAGCACCTGGTGCGGCAGTAGGAGCCCGATCAATACGAGACCAAAGATCAGATCACGGCCAGGAAAGCGCAGTTTGGCGAGAGCATAGGCGCAAGGGGCGCAGATTAGGATTTGGAGTGTCAAGATTGCGGCGCAGACCAGGATGCCATTTCCCATATAGCGCGCAAGCGGCGCGGAGGTTAACGCTTTTCTGTAGTTCTGTACCGCATACCATTGCTCGGGGAGAAATGCGAAGTGTTCACGAAATATCTCACCCGGCGGTTTCATGGACAGGCTAATCATCCAGACGAAGGGGACGAGGATGATGGCTGCCGTGATCAGCAACACGGCGTGGCGCAATATGGCGGCCTGAGGAGAGAGGCGGGCGTTCATTGGTAGTGCACCCTCTTGTCCATGACGCGGGCTTGAATGATCGTTAGTGCCACAACGATGAGAAGGAATACGACGGCGACGGCTGCGCCGTAGCCGGTGCGCAAATATTCGAAGCTCTCGCGGTAGAGCGTGTAGAGCAGTACATCAGAGGCGTGGCCTGGCCCTCCCTTGGTCAACACCTTGATGGTGTCGAAGGCCTCGAAAGCGCGGAGCGCCACGACGATAACGACGAACATCGATACTGGACCGAGCATTGGCAAGGTGACGGTCCGGACGCGATCGAGCCAGAGGTCAGCACCGTCGATCTCGGCGGCATCGTAGAGGTCGTGGGGGATCGCTTTGAGGCCGGCGAGAAAGAGAACCATAGCAAAGCCGAGGTTCTGCCAGATGCCGATGATTGCAAGCACCGGCAAGGCCGTCACCTCGTCGCGCAACCAGTTGGCTGTGGGCAGCCCCAGCGCAGAGAAAGTCTGGTTGACGAGGCCGATGGTAGGATGGAGCAGCGCCTCCCATGCGATCGCCATCGCAGCCAGCGTCGCCATGAATGGCAGAAAGTGAATGGCGCGGTAAAGAGCGCGCAGCGACCGTCCGCTCTCGATCAGCATTGCGATGGCAAGGCCGAGAATCACGGTGCCGGGCACCACAATCAGGACATAGATGACGGTGTTGAGGAGCGAGGCTCGAAATCCGTCGTCGGCGAATACCTCGCGAAAGTTCGCGATTCCAACGAAGGCGAAGGTGTGCGCGCCAAACTGCCAGTCGGTTAGTGCGACAACGAAGACCGCGATCACAGGTACGAAGAAGAGCAGGACAAGCAGCAGGACCGCCGGCCCCGCGAGGGTGTAGGCAGCCACCCCCTCGGCAAGGCGCTGCCGACGCAAAGGCACCTGAGCGGCGCGCTCTGGCGCGTCCGCGGACTGAGTGCGACCGAGCGCATTCACAGGGCGAACTGCCGGATCGGGATGAGCTTCGGTGTCTCCCCCGACCCGCTGGACCGAAGCCTCTTGCCGTCCTGGCCAAAGACCAGGATGCGGTCGGGATTTACCGACAAATGCAGCGTTTGGCCGAGCGCGATCTGGGGCGCCCGCTCGGCGGCCAGCCGGGCGATAAGCGGATGATCGAGGCCGGCGAGGTCGAGATGGACGAATAGATCGGAACCCATGTGCTCGATGAGCCGGACCGCCCCGGTCAGGGTATTGACGCCGACGCACTCGGAAAGGTGGAAGGCTTCCGAACGGATGCCAAGGGCGAGCGCCGTACCAGGCGGCGCATCGGAGAGGATCTTGAAGCTGGTGCCGAAGGCATCGACCAGGCCCCGCTCGCGCACAATCGCGTCGAGAAGGTTGATCTTGGGGCTTCCGACGAATTCGGCCACGCGGCGGTCGTCGGGGTCGGCATAGATATCTTGGGGTGGAGCGACCTGGATCAACTCGCCATCGAGCATCACTGCGACTCGATCAGATAGCGTCATCGCCTCGGCCTGGTCGTGGGTGACGTAGACGAAGGTGACGCCCAGACGACGATGGAGGTCCTTGATCTCGGCGCGCATCTGGACCCGGAGCTTGGCATCCAGATTACTGAGCGGCTCATCCATTAGAAAGACGGCAGGGTGGCGGACCATCGCGCGGCCCACGGCGACGCGCTGGCGTTGTCCGCCGGAGAGCTGGCCGGGCTTTCGGGAAAGCAGATGGCCGATGCCCAGCGCCTTTGCGGTGCGGGCAACTTCTGCGTCGATTTCGGCCGAGACTTGCCGGGCGCCCGGCATGAATCTTCCCAGGATCGGCAGCCTTTGCCAGAACTTCAATCGCCGCATGCGAAGCGGCAGGGCCATGTTGGCGGCTACGGTCATATGGGGATAAAGCGCGTAGGACTGGAACACCATGGCGACATCACGGAGCTTCGGCCGCAAGCCATCAACTAGCCCCTCTCCGATCCTCACGGAGCCGCTGTCCTGCACTTCCAGCCCCGCCAAAATCCTGAGGAGCGTCGACTTACCGCACCCCGAGGGCCCCAACAGCGTCAGGAACTCTCCATGGTCGATCGCAAGCGAAATACCCCGAAGGACCGGCGTTGGGCCAAAGGATTTGGTGATGTGATGAAGGTGGATGTCACTCATGGCCCACTTTCTGTCCAGACCGGCCCTCATCGTGCCGGCATCTTGCTAAGGCATTCTGGCGATCGCTACCCGGTCTTGATGAAACTGCACTGACAGAATAGGTACGACCGCGCCATTCATACCCATCCTGGCGGTCGCTTAGCACGTCCAGGCTCAGTCAACGAGCCGCCATACCGTATTCAACTGCACTTGGGCAATGCGATGCCAAGATGACATAGGTGCACGATTATGCACCCATCTCCGTGATAGCACCTTGCAATCGAGACAGCAGACTGGAAATTCTGCCAACCCTGAATGACAGTCAGCTAGCTGGTCGGCAGCTCGCGAGAATGAATTCCTCTCGTCACCGTCGAGCGCAGGAGAATTTGCTCTGATGAAGATTTTGGGAAACAGCGACGAGCTTCCGAAGAATGATTGATCGCTCTCCGCACCCGTAATGGCGCCGAACCAAACAGAAACTTCAACGCTTCGGCAAGAGCTTTTGGACATCGCGGACCATGTCGACGAGCGCGCCGTCCGGTGTCTGTTTCAGCGTCACGACACTTTGCAGGTGATCTCGAATGACGGCGGTGATGCGGGGCCCGTTGTCGCCGGGATAGACATTCACGCTCTTTATCCGGGCGAGCCCGGCAAGGCCAGCGAGGGCGTTCGGTTTCGATTTGTAATAGTCGCTAAGGTATTTCGGGTCCCTGACCGCAATCGAGTTGACCGGCGTCAATCCGGTCTTCGATACCATCAGCGTTTGCGCCTCCGCGCCGAGAGCGAATTTCAGGTATTCCCACGCCGCTCGCTGTTTCGCTGGATCGCGAGTCATGATCGCCAGTCCGCTGCCACCCGAGGGCATCCTGCCGCCGGCAGCCGAGTGCGGGAACGGACCGGTGCGGATGTCGCGCGTAGATCCAAGGTTGGCGGTCAATTGTTCCAGGCGCGAACTGGAGGCGACATAAATGCCGATTTTGCCCGAGGCAAAGGCTTGGCGCGCCTGTTCGGTGGTCATGTCGACCATGCCAGTCTCACCGAAGCGGCGCATCAACTGCAAGGCGGCCTGCCCGGCAGCGCCGTCGAAGGCGATCTTTCCGTCGGGTGTGAACACGTCGCCACCATGGCTATATACCAGCGCGTGGAACGACCAATTGTAACTGTCGGGATAATACTCAAAGAAGATCGGAACAAGTGTAGGGATCGACGTGCGGATGTTGTCGGCGAGCGACAGGATATCGTCCCAAGAAAGATCCAAGTTTGAGAGATTCAAACGCACTTTACGAATGACGTCCATGTTGTAGTAAACAACGCTCGTCGATACTGATTCCGGAAGGGCGGTCGTCTTGCCTTTCCATTGCGTCGCGGCGAGCGCCTCTGGCCTCACACCGACCGCGGCCCATAGCGGGTCAGCGGCAAGAAAGCTGTCGAGTGGTACGAGCAGTCCTCGCTCAGCAAGGACCGGCATATCCGGATAGCAAAGCGAGGCAACGACGTCTGGCAGATCCCCGGTGACCGCCGCCCTCAATAGTTGCTGCAACAGGGCCGGACAGTCGGCGGCGTTGGCTTCCGTGACGATTCGTATGTCGGGGTTCTGTTGCATGAACCGCTCGACAATCGGCTGGCGGAAGAGGCCGTCGCGGGCCGGAAAGGCATAGCCCACCCTCAGTGTGACCGGATCGGCATGGGCTGCGGTCACCCCGATAAAGGCGGCAGCGATGGCTAGTATTACTGAAAACATCATTTTCATCATGACAACCTGCCTTGAAGCGGAGACGGTTCATGCCGGAGCCGAATAGGCGTGCCCGGAACGGCAATGTGCTCGACATGCTCCGACTAAGCGGGCCAGATGAAGCTGAATTGACAGAATAGGAATCACATCGCCACTTGTACCTTCGGAAAGAACCATCCGGGACCTTACTGCTCATTCACGTTGGCGACGAAACCGAAGTGGCCTGGTCGAACGTTTTTTGGGACAGCGCCTTTCGATTGAGGACATTGTACAATTCCATCAAAGTCACACGATTTGTCATCGCGCTGTCTCTCACTGCGCCTTTGACTGCTGATAGAACTCAAGCGGGTTTAAAAGCAAGAAAGAGGCGTCCTCTGATGGGTCAATCGATCGGTACGCTAAGTCAAGTTCCACAAACTATTCATCAATCCCGCGAGGTTGTCCTGACCAACGCCAAGATCGTGACCCGGTCGACCTGTTTCAAAGGAACGGTCCAGATCGTTGACGGCGCGATAGCTGATATTTCGACAGCCAATACCACTGCGTGGGGCGCCCTCGACTTTGAAGGCGATCATCTGCTGCCCGGTTTGATTGACGTCCATACCGACCACCTCGAAAAGCAGATTCTCCCGCGCGCCGGCATGACTTGGGACCCCTTGGGGGCGGCGATTGCTCATGACGTTCAGGTCTGCGCGGCTGGGACGACCACTGTGTTCGATTCCGTGATCGTTGGAGCGGTGGGCAACCCGGAGCGACGGCGCCTGCTGCCTCTGATGCTCAAGGGGCTTGGGGAGGCGCGCCGTCACGGCCTGCTTAGGGCTGACCACGCGCTTCACCTGCGCTGCGACGCCCGCGAGCACGACCTCATTGAACTTTTCCTTGAATATGCCGACCAGCCCGAACTTCGATTCGTGACCATCATGGATGACGGGCCGCGGCGGGACCCGGAGCGCTTCCGCCATCTAGAACGTCGCAAAAATACGCCGGCGGCGGAGATCGAGGCAGCGATTGCCGCCGTCGCGACCACAGAGGACTGCACGGAAGAAAATCGGCGTCGCCTCGTCGCACACTGTCGCGCGCGCGGTGTACCTTTCGCTAGCCACGATGACACCACTCTTGCCCATATCACGGAAGCGGTCGGATACGGTCTCGTCATTTCCGAATTTCCAATTACTCTGGAGGCGGCGAAAGCCGCCCGCACCGCGGGCATGACGATCATCGTTGGGGGACCGAACCTCGTCGCCGGCCGGTCACATATTGGGAACGTCTCGGTGCGGGAGCTCGCGCAGGACGGCCTCATTGACATCATCTGCTCAGATTACATCCCTGCCAGCATTCTGCGCGGCATTTGGTACTTAGCGAGCCAATCCGGGGGGCTAACGCTTCCTGAGGCCGTTGCACTTGGAAGCAAGCAACCAGCGGAAACCTTCGGCCTTCTCGATCGCGGCGAGATCGCTGTGGGCAAGCGCGCCGACCTCATCCGCGTAGCCGACCGAGCCGGTCCTGTCGTCCGAGGGGTCTGGACGGCCGGACGTCAAGCGCTGTGAGTTGATCCGAGACAAATGAATATCTCAGTGACGCACCATCAATATAGCCGCCAAAACTGGATGACGTTGCTTGCCAAAGCACCGATTGCAGAACTGGACCGTCACTGGGCGGCGGTCGCTCGGCCAAAATTCCAGTGGATACGGCGTCCCGAATGTGGTGCAGCGATGCTGCGGGGGGCCGTCGGGCGCACCGGCACTGTGTTCAATATCGGCGAGGCGACTGTGACGCGCTGTACGCTCCAGATCGAGACTGGCGAGATTGGCATTGGCTACGTGCTCGGCCGCAACAAGCGCCACGCGGCACTCGCCGCCGTGTTCGATGGACTGATGCAGCGCGACCAAGCTACCGGGGCGGGCGAGATCGGCCCGATCATTGCCGCGATTGATCGCTGCGTGCGCCAAGCAGAGCGGGCGATCCGACGCGAGGCCCAACGGAGCAAGGTCGATTTCTTCATGCTGGGCCAGGGAGACATGGCGAATGACGGCTGATCTGATCCCGCCTGCATTCCGCGATCCCGTTCACGATGCGCAGTCAGCTTTCCGCCGACTGCTGACAGCGCTGTCGCGGCCCGGCACACCGGTTTCGTTTCCCGGCCCCGCCCAGCCGCCTCGGCCGATGAGCGGGCCGATCGCCGCTATCGCGCTGACGCTCATCGACCCCGATTGTTCGATCTGGCTCGACCCGGCGCTCTCGCGGGATTCGGTGCGGCGCTATCTCCATTTCCATACAAACGCGCCACAAGTCAGTGATCCGAGAATTGCGACCTGTGCGCTGATCGGCGATGTTGGCCGGATGCCGGGATTGGGCAGCTTCCATCCGGGTGTGGCTACCTATCCTGACCGTTCGACGACGCTTCTGCTGCAAGTGCCTTCGCTCGCCGGCGGGCCGGTCGTCCGTCTTTCCGGGCCCGGAATCGAGACCACGACCAGCTTCGCGCCTCGTGGCCTGCCGGACTGGTTTTGGCCGTCCTGGCGCGAGAATGCCGCTCGCTATCCGCTCGGCGTCGACATATTCCTCACCGACGACCTCGCCGTTGTCGGCCTGCCGCGCTCCACAAAAGCCGAGGAACCATGATCACCTCGATCAAGGGTGGCGAAGCCGCCATCGCTGCTTCGCACCGTCTCCTCGCCAAGCGCCGCCGTGGCAATCCGGCGATTGCCGACCTCGGCGTCGACCAGATCCGCGAGCAATTGTCACTCGCCGTCGACCGAGTCATGAGCGAGGGCTCGCTCTACGACCCGGACTTGGCGGCGCTGGCGATCAAGCAGTCCGAGGGCGACCTCACCGAGGCGGTCTACCTGTTGCGCGCTTTCCGGACCACGCTCACCCGGTTCGGCTACGCCGAACCGGTCGACCCCGCGGCGATGGTGGTACGCCGACGCATCGCGACAACCCACAAGGACGTGCCGGGCGGCCAACTCCTCGGGCCGACTTATGACTATACCCACCGCATCCTTGATATCGCTCTTTTGGGAGCAAGCAGCGACGATCTCTCCGATCTCGCCGGCGACGGCGAAAGTCGGTATGAAAAGGAAACCGAAGATGACGCTGCAGAGCCGGGGCACGATTCAGCGGCTCACGCTTTGACAAAGGATTGCGGCGTCCTCGCGCTGGCCGATATCGTCGAGGACGTCCGGCCTGACGGGCAGTCGAAGGTTGCCGACATCACCCGCGATCCACTGGTGTTTCCCTCCACACGGGACCAGCGGCTGCAGAGCTTGGCCCGCGGTGATGAGGGCTTCCTGATGGGCCTCTGCTATTCGACGATGCGCGGCTATGGGCGTAACCATCCGTTCGTTGCCGAACTACGCTCCGGTGACGTTGGGATTGTCCTGACCATTCCTGAGCTCAACATACCTGTTGGCATTGGGACGATCTGCCTCACCGAATGTCAAACCGTGCATCTGACGACCAGCGACGGTGCGCTGCCGCCTCGTTACACGCGCGGTTACGGCCTCGTCTTTGGCCATAGTGAACGCAAAGCGCTCTCGATGGCCATCCTCGACAGGTCGCTGCGGTCCGCCGAACTGGGTGAGACGGCTACTTACCCGGGACAAGACGACGAATTTGTCCTCTCTCATTGCGATAGCGTGGCGGCATCCGGGTTGGTGCAGCACCTGAAGCTGCCCCACTACGTCGATTTCCAAGCCGAGATGCAGCTGCTCGGCCAGATGCGCGCGGACTATGCGGAACGACATGCAAGCCCCAGTCTAAAACCCACACCCGGGCCAGGTATGATCACGGAGGCACTCGGTGGAGACTGACTTCACATTCGACGACAGCGGCGTCTACAGTTTTGCTTATCTCGACGAGATGACGAAACGAATGATTCGGCGTGCGATCCTGAAGGCGGTGGCCGTGCCGGGCTACCAAGTGCCTTTCGGCAGCCGTGAAATGCCACTTCCTCCGGGGTGGGGCACTGGCGGACTCCAGGTTACCGCGAGCATTCTTGGCCGGGACGATGTGCTAAAGGTAATTGATCAAGGCGCGGACGACACCACCAACGCCGTCTCGATTCGCCGCTTCTTCGCCCATGTCGCCGATGTTGCTACGACCGAGCGTACTGGGGACGCAACGGTGATTCAGACGCGTCATCGCATTCCTGAGCGGCCGCTTACTGAGGACCAGATCATCGTCTTCCAGGTGCCGCAGCCCGAAGCGTTGCGGCGATTCATTCCGCATGAGGCCGTCGCGCGGAAAATCCACGCTTTCGGCCGCTACGGCATTATGTATGTTCGGCTGTATGAAGATATTTCTCGGCTTGGCCACGTTGCGATGTCGGCTGATTATCCGGTTATGGTGAATGGACGCTATCTCGCCTCGCCATCGCCGATCCCGAAATTCGACAATCCGAAGCTTCACCGCAGCCGCGCGCTGGCCCTCTTCGGCGCGGGCCGGGAGCGGCGTATCCATGCGATCCCACCTTTCACCGATGTCAAAAGTCTCGATTTTGCTGACCATCCTTTCACAGTGCAACACTTCGAGGCGTGCTGCTCACTTTGCGGCGCGCAGGACAGCTATCTCGACGAGATCCTCCTCGATGATCGCGGCACCCGGGCCTTTGTTTGCTCGGACACCGCCTATTGCGCCGAGCGGCGCGACGAAAGGACCGCATCATGAAACCGAAGGTGAGGGAAATTCTTCGGGTGAAGCACCTGTCCAAGACCTTTGGGCGCGTTCCGGCTTGCAGCGCGGTATCGTTCTCGCTGCGTCAGGGCGAGGTTCTCGGCATTGTCGGAGAGAGCGGCTCGGGCAAGTCGACGCTGCTCCGCTGTCTTGCGGGCTGCATCGAGCCGGATGATGGCAAAGTGCTGATTGCCTCCGATGACCACGTCGTCGATCTCTGGGCGATGGACGAAGCCTCGCGCGAGCAATTCCTGCCAACGACGATTTCACTCATTCACCAGAACCCGCGCGACGGATTGCGCATTGATATCAGCGCCGGCGGCAATATCGCAGAGCCTCTGATGGCCGCCGGCGGCCGCCACTACGGCTCCTTACGCGCGACGGCACTGGAATGGCTTGATAAGGTCGATATCGAGGGTCGGCGCATCGACGACCTGCCCGAAATCTTCTCCGGCGGCATGCAGCAGCGGCTGCAGATCGCCCGGGGACTCGCTACCCACCCTCGCCTCGTGCTGATGGACGAGCCGACCGGTGGCCTCGATGTCTCGGTCCAGGCAAAGCTCCTTGACCTGCTGCGCAGCCTTGTCCGCGAACTTGGTATCGCCGTCGTTGTCGTCACTCACGATATCGGCGTTGCGCGTCTGCTCGCTGATCGGTTGATGGTGATGCAGTGCGGTCGAGTGATCGAGGAGGGACTCACCGACCAAGTGCTCGATGATCCTCACCACCCATATACGCAACTGCTCGTCTCCTCCATCCTGCAGGTCTAAGGAAAGGCCGGTCATGACCATCCTCCTCAGCGTCGGCGGCCTTTGCAAGACCTTCACGCTTCATACTCAGGGCGGCGCAGAGATCGCCGTTTTCGACGACGTCTCACTCGAGGTCCGCGCAGGAGAGTGCGTCTGCCTACACGGGCCGTCCGGGGCGGGCAAGTCGACGTTGCTGCGCTCGTTGTATGCCAATTACAAGCCGGACGCCGGGCACGTCGTCGTGCAACACGGAGACGACTCCATCGACCTCGTCGACGCCGAGCCTTGGGAAGTGATCGAGGTGCGGCGCCGCACAATCGGCTATGTCAGCCAATTCCTACGCGTCATCCCCCGCGTCGCCACCATTGACATCGTCACCGAGCCAGCGATCGCCATTGGTATTCCAGCAGATGCATCACATGCCAAGGCGGAGGCGCTGCTTGCCCGCCTCAACATCACCAAGCGGCTCTGGTCGCTGGCGCCCGCCACCTTCTCGGGGGGCGAACAGCAGCGCGTCAACATCGCACGAGGCTTCATGGTCAACTACCCGGTCCTGCTTCTCGATGAGCCGACAGCCTCGCTCGACGGCGCCAACCGCCAGAGTGTGGTCGAGCTGATCAACGAGGCTAAGGCCCGTGGAGCCGCCATTGTCGGCATTTTCCATGATGAGGAAGTGCGCGAGGCTGTGGCCGACCGCCTGTTCAAAGTGGGCCAGTCGTCCGTTTGTAAGTCTCGGCGCAACGTGACAGCAGTGGAACCTGTCGCATAATGCCCGAACCGTCCTCGCCCCACTAGGCGATCTACTACACACCGGCTCCGGAACACCCGCTGACGGTAACAGCGAGAACGTGGCTTGGGCGCGACGCCTTTGCGGATGCTCGCCCGTGGCGTCGGCTGGACTCGAGGCTGCTACTACGAACCAAATTCGCGGTGCTCTTACCACTGCGCTCCGCCGCTCCGGCTTCCACGCGACGCTCAAGGCGCCGTTCCAGCTGAAGGAGGGGTATTCCGTCGAGGAATTGGTGCGGTCGCTCCGCGTTCGTGACAGCTTGGCCTTCATGCCGATCGGTCCTCCGAAAATCGATCTGCTGGGTGGCGTCTTTGCGCTAATTCCTGTGAACCCGACTTCCACGTTGCAGGGCGTTGCCTCTTGCATCGTCGAAGAGTTCGACTGTTTCGAGCGCCGGCGAGTCCGGACGAGTTTCAACGATGTTTGTGCGGTCCGCTTGACGACATCGAGACCACTAATCTGGTGCGATGGGGCTACCCGTACGTTTTCGATCACTTCCGCTTCCACATGACCCTGACCGATTTCGTTCTCGCCGAGGGCCAGCCTGAAGTGCGGCGGGAGTTGGATACGGTCTTCGGGACCTTGCTCTCCGAAGACTACAGCATCAATGCTCTTTCCCTCTTTGTTCAGATACATTCGGGCGCGGACTTTGTCGTCCGGTCGCAATCTACCTTGAGGAGCCGCAGCCTCCTCAAGGAGGCGGTATGAGATCATGACCTCCGCCGGGCGCCGGGGTCGAGCATGGCTGTGCGGCGAGCACGACAGAAGCGCCTGCTCGATCGTCGGCTGGCCACCGCCACAGGTGGTGGTGAACTGCGAGACAGTCCGGTGCCGATGCCGACGGCACCGCCAGAATGAAGAAGGCGATCACGACCAGGAGCCAGGACACCATCAGCACCGCAACTGCAAAGAAGCTGGCGAAGCCCATCATCTGGCTTGCGGTGTCCAGCAGTGGGTGCCGCGCGTCGAGACCGACCTGCGCGAGCCGGCCGGGCCCCAGGAAATCGGCTGTCAGATGGAGGAGCCGCCGGCCTTCAGGCCAAGGCCGGCGAAGCTATTGAACATGACGCCCGAGAAGGTGTTGAGGGCGAAGAGTCCGATGTAGAGTGTTTTCTTCACCAGCCGCTGCAGGATGTCTTCGTCTGCGCCCCAGGCCCAGAACAGGCCGGCCAAGGTGATGTCGACGACGATCAGTGTCGAGGCGAGATAGGTGACTTCGCCTTTGATCAGGCCGAAGCCTGAATCGATATAGGTGGTGAAGGTGTTGAGGAAGGTGTCGATGACGCCGACGTTGTTCATCGCTTGTCTCCTTCCGCAGCATTCGTCGTCGACGGTGTGGCCGGCGCGGCCTGTAGCGGCACGGGCCGCGCCGGCCTGCCGAAGAAGGCGCGCGGTTCTCCTCCGCCTGGCAGTGCGGATCTTCGGCATCCTGGGGGCCAAGCGCGCGGCAGCGGCGCAGCTCGGCCGAGAGATCGTCGGGCGTGGAGACAGCAGGAGCGTCGGATCTAGGTTGTGGCGCGGGACTGCGATGGATGGCGGACACCCACTTCCGCCTGCCGCCGGCACACCGCAAGCACATGAAGTCAACCAACATGCTGGAGCGGCTCAACGAGGAGATCAGGCGACGCACCTATGTGGTGCGTATCTTCCCAATGGCGAGAGCGGTCTACGGCTCGTCCGTGCGTTGACCGTCGAATCGTGAGCCTTGGCTCGATGACCGTCGCTAGCTGAACATGGATATGTTGAAGGACCACAAGAAGGAGGCCCTACGCCAGGCGGCCTGACAATGCTCGGGCCTACCAAAGGGATGGACGCCACCCCTCTCCGCCGCCGTCGCTCGCCCGCTGCGCTTCTGGGTGAGGCGAGCGACGGCGGCTCGGAGGGGATGGCTCGGCCGGATCCCATGATCGATTTTACTGAACTTGACGCAAAGAAATCTCTTCAGTCGCGGGGTTCGGCTGAATATGTCTGCTGCGAATTTGGGTACGCCTGACCTCCTTCCTTAGGCCCCTGGCTTACTGATGGGCCTTAGTGGCAAACCCTGGCCCGCAGCTTGCAGTCCTCGTCGCCGGTCTCATTGCATCTGGCCACCGCGCCTTGCTGCGATAGCTCCTCTTCAAATTCACCAAATGGGTGGGACCACCACGCACGTCCCAGCGCGCGTCCATTGCCTATGGCAACGGCGGCGCAAGCGTTGTTTTCGTAAGCTTCGATTTGGCAATCCGAGCCGCCGTTGCGGCGACAGTCGAGCAGGGCCCATCGTTTAGCGCCCCTTTGTGATCTACACCCGTGCGAGACACCGACCACGTCATCTGGTTTAGAGTACGCGATGGCCCCGGAGCCGGCGAACGCGGTAGTGTTTGAAATGAACAGCGCGAGGACGCCGATTGTTAGTTTACGCATTCACTTTCTCCATTTGGATTTGAGCATCGCACCGATTGGCGCCTATTGCCCTACGGCGAGATACAGCAAGGGCCGTGCCAGCGCTCCTCGCGCGCACTAAGCGCCTGATTGTGCTTTGAAACAGTTCGCGATACGCAAACGGCGCACGGTGTTTTGAATCTCACAGCTTTGTGCACCGCCGTCAGAAAGCGGACAAGGATCGAGGGGCTGACGCATCCGGACCTTGCCCCACGGACTTGATCCGGGTTGAAGGCAATTCCTTTTTGGCAATGCGCGCGGCACCCTGGGAGACTTGCGGTGGGCTACCGCCAACAGCTGCAAGAGGATTTCACGGTCTCGCCCCGCTTACAGCAAACTAGCACTACTTTGGCACTTTTGTTTTAGCGATTCCTACGAGGAGCCTTTCACAATGGGAGCATCGCAGGGGTGGAGGGCGTTCGAAGAGATCGA
>NZ_JBEPQF010000047.1:0-48025 GCF_040547695.1 Bradyrhizobium sp. JR4.3
GCGACAATCACAGTCTTGGCCGGAGCCTGTCGCGACCCAGACCTTCTCTCTCGACGTCTTCAGCCTCAAAAGCCAATAGCGCAACAGGCCCCTTGTGGGAGAGGGTGGCTCGCCGCGAAGCGGCGAGACGGGTGAGGGGTATGTGTCCGCGACTACTCCTCTTCGAGCTCGCGGAGAGCCACCCCTCATCCGGCGCTTCGCGCCACCTTCTCCCACAAGGGGAGAAGGGAAGAGCGTTCCACCCTGCGGATTTAAGCCGCCTTCGCCGCGCTCCCACCCGGCAATCCCGCCCGGGCGAGGCCGCCGTAGAGCTGCTCATTCGGCATTTCCTCGCGCAGGATCCTGCGCACCGCGATCAATTTCTCCAAATCGATGCCGGTCGCAAAGCCCTTGCTCTCGCACAGGAACACGAGATCCTCGAACACGACATTGCCGGTCGCGCCGGGAGCGAAGGGGCAGCCGCCGAGGCCGCCGAGCGAGCCGTCGAGGATACGCGCGCCTTCGTCGAGCGCCGCGGCCGCGTTCGCGATGCCCATGCCGCGGGTGTCGTGGAGATGGATGCAGATCGGCTTTGACCCCGCGAGCTTCACCGCGGCGCGCGTCAGCTCCGCCACCTGCTTCGGCCCGGCATAGCCGACGGTGTCGGCGATGCCGACGAAATCGACACCGGCCTCCAGGCATTTGTCGACCAGCCGCAGCACTTCTGCAGGGTCGACCGCCCCGGTGATCGAGCAGCCCAGCGCCATCGAGATCGCCGCGTTGACCAGCGGCTTGTGGCTGGTGCCATCGCGCATCTCGCACAGGCGTTTCAGATTGGCGATCGCGGACTCGCGCGAGCGGTGCGCATTGGCCTGGCTGTGCTCTTCCGTTGCCGAGACCACGGAGGCGATTTCGCCGACGCCGGATTCCAGCGCCTCGTTCACGCCGCGTTCGTTGAGCGCAAGCGCGATGCCATGCGCGCCGGACAATGAAGCGACGGTCGCGACGACATCACGAACATCGACGAATTGCGGAAACGTCTTCGCCGGCAGGAACGAGCCGACCTCGAAATGCCGCACACCGGCGGCATATTCCTCGCGCACCCAGCGTTGCTTGGCGTCGGTCGACGGAATTTTCTTCACGAGCTGGAGCCCGTCGCGCAGGCCGACTTCGCGCAGGCTGACGCGTTCTGCGGGGTAAATCTCCTGAATCCGGCTCATGCGCGCCTCCCTGTTGTTTTTGACGTGGCGTCTTCATTTTCGGTGTTGATCTCGGCGCGAACGGTCGCGGTGTCGCCCCCGAGCGGCGCGACCCTCAGGCCTTCGCCGATATGGCTGCCGTTCCACTCGATCGGCAGCGCCGGCACCCGGAACGGCTTGCCGTCGGCGGTGACATTGTTGACGAGGCCGCCCGGCCGCAGCACATGCGGATCGGTGAAGAGATCCTCGGGCCGGTTGATCGGAGAAAAGCAGATGTTGAGCGCATCGAGCCTCTGCGACAGTCTTGCCACGTCCCACTGCCTGATGATCCCGGCCGCGCGCGGAATGATCCGCCCACGCGCCAGAATGCGATCGGTCGTGGTGCGCAAGGCGGGATCATCGAGGAATTCAGTCAGGCCGAACTCGCGGCAAAAGCTCTGCCAATGGCCTTCGGTGACGACGCCGATGAAGATGCGCTCGCCGCCGGCGGTCTCGAAGATGTCGTAGATTGGCCAGGCATGCTCGCGCTCCGGCATCGAGCGCGGCTTGTTGCCGGTCATCTCGTATTCGACCATGTGCTGGGCGACCAGGAACAGGCAGTTCTCGAACAGGCCGATGCGGATGTCGGCACCGTCACGTTGTCCCCCGCGCTTCTGATAGAGCGCCGCGAGGATCGCAATCACGCCGAACATGCCGCCCATGATGTCGTTGGCGGACGAGCCGACACGCTGGGGCTTTTCGCTGGTGCCGGTCATGGCGGCAAGCCCCGCCATCATCTGCACGACCTCGTCGAGCGCGGGCCGGTGCTCGTAGGGACCGGAGAGGAAACCCTTGTGGCCGGCGATGATCAGCTCCGGATGCCGGCGGCGCAGTTCGTCGGCGCCAAGCCCCTGCTTCGCGAGCTGGCCGTCGCGAAAATTCTCCAGGAACACGTCGGCCGTCGCCAGCAGCCGGTGCATGGTGTCGAGATCCTCAGGCTTCTCGAAATCCAGCACCACGCTGCGCTTGCCGCGGTTGAACAACGGGAAGAAGGCGGTGCCCATGCCTCCCAGGCTCCGGGTCTTGTCGCCCGCGGGCGGCTCGACCTTGATCACGTCGGCTCCGAGCTGCGCCAGGATCATGCCGCAGGTCGGGCCCATGACCATGTGGGTCATCTCGATGACGCGCACGCCTGCAAGCGGCAATCCGGCTTCGGCCATGCGTCTCTCCCTCTCGGTTCGGTGTTTGAAGACTAGGCCTTCACAAGCCTTCTGAAAAATATAATCTGTCGAAGATTGCCTTCGTGCTTCTAGAACGCTTGATCGCCCAATGGATTCGCGCCAGCTCCGCTATTTCATCGCCGTCTACGAGCAGCGGAACCTGTCGCGGGCGGCCGACCAGATCAATGTCGCGCAGTCGGCGCTGAGCCATCATATCTCGAACCTGGAGGCGGAATTCGCAACGCCGCTGTTCGAGCGCAAGCCGCGCGGCATGGAGCCGACGGCAGCCGGCGAGCGGCTCTATGAACACGCCCGCATCATCCTGCGCGCAATGGTGGAGGCCGAGACCGAGGTTCGCGAAGGCGCCCGGGTCATTGCCGGCGACATCTCCATCGGCATGGCCAATTCCGGCGTCAAGGCGATCGGCGTCGAGCTGATGCGCACGGTGCTCACCAAATATCCCAAGCTCAAGCTGTCGCTCACCGAGAGCCTGTCGGGCGCGACGCTGATGCACCTGATGATCTCCAGCGTCGATCTGGCGCTGGTCTACAATCCGCCGTCGGAGAAAGAGCTGATTACGGAACCAGTGCTCGAAGAGGAGATGTTCCTCGTCGGCATTCCGAAGCTGGTCGGCAAGGGCAAGACCCCGATCCGCTTCGAGGAGCTGAGCCGGCTGCCGCTGATCCTGCTTCGCTATGGCCTCGGCCTGTCTTCGCGCGCGCTGCTCGACGATCCGGTCCTGCTCAAGCGGCTGGAAGGCAGCGCCATCCTGCACGCCAATTCGATCACAGGCATGACCGGCGCGCTGGTGGAGGGGTTGGGCTGCACCATCGCGACAAAGCTTTTCGCTCGGGAAGAGCTGGCGGCCGGCCGCCTGGTCGCACGCAAGGTGATCGATCCGAAGCTGACCCGCACGCTCTATCTCTGCCGTCTGCGCAACCGCCCGATGACCTACGCCATGGAAGAGATGAGGCGGCTGATGCTGGCATTGATCGCCGAGCAGGTGCGTAGCGGCGGCTGGCAGGCAGAGCTGGCGGGATAGCGCCGACCGGCTGTCCTGCCTCTCATCGCCCGAGTTCGAAAATCTCGAACGCTCCCATCGATATGTTCTTCTGGATTTCCGTCCTTGACCGGCCAACATGGCGCGGTCCGGCAGAGTTCACGACAAACGACAGAGATGAGCCGCCGGGAACAGCGCGCAATCCGCGCTTCACGGGGAGGATATCATGAGCGTCGTCGGCATCGACACGGGCATCGAACTCGGCACCGCATCCGCAGCACCGGACGAGATCTCGCGGCGGCTCGAGGCCATGCCGGCCACCGCCTATGTCTGGCGCCTCGTCATCCTGCTCTCGCTCGGCGGCTGTTTCGAGATCTACGATTTGTTCCTCACCGGCTACATCGCGCCGGGGCTGAACCGCAGCGGGCTCCTGACCACGACGACGCAGGCCTTCTTCGGCTTCTCCGGCATCGGCGCCTTCGTCGCCGCGACCTTTGCCGGCCTGTTCGTCGGCACCTTCTTCCTCGGCTTTCTCGCCGACCGTTTTGGGCGCCGCGCGATCTTCACCTACGCGTTGCTCGGCTACACCGCGGCCTCCGTGATCATGGCCTGCCAGACCTCCTCGGAGGGCCTGTTGTTGTGGCGCTTCTTCGCCGGCATCGGCATCGGTGTCGAAGTCATCACCATCGATGCCTACATCACCGAACTGGTGCCGAGCCGAATCCGCGGCCGCGCCTTCGCGGTGAATCAGTCGATCATGTTCATCGCGGTGCCCGTCGTCGCAGCGCTGGCCTGGTGGCTGGTGCCGCTGACGCCCTACGGCATCGATGGCTGGCGCTGGGTGGTGCTGATCGGGGCGGCCGCCAGCATGATCGTCTGGGTGCTGCGGCTATTCCTGCCCGAAAGCCCGCTCTGGCTGGCGCGCCATGGCCGCGGTGAGGAGGCCTATCGCATCCTGGCCAAGCTGGAAGCCGCCGCCGGAAACACTGTTGCGGCGCGCCCTGCGCCGTCGTCCGCGCGGCCGGCAGCACACTCGGTCGCGGAAATCGGCTTCGCCGACCTGTTCCGCCCGCCTTTTCTCTCGCTCGTCATCCTCTTCATGGTGTTCAACCTTTGCCAGGCCTTCGGCTTCTACGGCTTCGCCAACTGGGTGCCGACGCTGCTGGTCGAGAAGGGCATCACCGTCACCAAGAGCCTGCAATATGCCTTCATCGTCGCTTTCGCCTATCCGATCGCGCCGCTGCTGGCCTCAAGCTTCGCCGACAGGTTCGAACGACGGTGGATCATTGCGGGGGCGTGCGTCGCCATCATCGTCTTCGGCATGGCGTTCGCGCAACTGACCGGGCCCGTGCTGCTGATCGTCTGCGGCGTGCTGCTGACGGCCTGCAACACGACGATGTCCTATGCCTATCACGCCTATCAGACCGAGGTGTTTCCGACCCAGATCCGGGCGCGCGCCTCCGGCCTCGTCTATTCGATGAGCCGGCTGAGCGCGACGTTCTCGGGCTTCATCGTCGCCTACATGCTGAAGGAAGCCGGCGTCACCGGCGTGTTCGGCCTGATCACCGCGGCGATGTTGATCGTGGTGATCGCCATGGCGCTGTTTGGCCCGAACGTGCGCGGCAAGCCGCTGGACGTGGTGTAGCTGAGTTCGTCGTTGCGAGCGCAGCGACTTGTCCGCTGAAGCTTTAGCGAAGGCGGAAGCAATCCAGTCTGTCTCCGCGGAGAGACTCTGGATTGCTTCGTCGCAAGGGCTCCTCGCAATGACGGAGGAGGGAGCCTTCCTCAGCTTACGCCGCCAGCAAATTCTGCAATGCCGCACCATCGGGGACGCCGAGGCCGGTACAGGGATCCCAGCCGGAGCCGGCCTTGTACATGCCGTGCAAATCGCCGGTGATGTCGTTGTTGCCGGCCGTGATGTCGCGGAAGGCGCCTTGCGCGTGCGAGGCGTAGATCAGCGGGTTGATGAAGCCGACGGTCTTGCCGAATTTCTTCATCGTGGCCTCGTTGATGCGGGCGATCAATCCGGCCATCAGCGGGGCCACCGCGCTGGTGCCGCCGATCGTGGTGCCAACGCCATTGAGGAAGATCTGATAACCGGTGGCGGGATCGGCATCGCCGGCGACGTCAGGGACGCCGCGTCCGCTCCGATGCGCCGGCGATTTCGGCACGTGCGCGTGGGCCTGGTATTTCGGCTGCGCGAACATGACGCTGACGCCGCCACCGCCCGCGCCGCCCCGCGGCCCGCCATTCCAGACCACCTCGTTGATGTGGCCGTTTGTCGCCTTGAGATTGGTGCCGCCGCAGGCAAGCGCGAAGGGGCTCGAGGCCGGGAAATCTGCATGCGGCTTGCCGTCCCAATCTTCGCCCATGTCGGCCGAGCCATTGTCGCCCGAGGCAACACAGACGGTGACGCCCATCGCCGCGGCATCGCGGATCGCCTCGTTGAGGCCGTCGACGAACTGCTGCGAGCCCTCCTGGTCTTCCGGTCCGCCCCAGCTGATCGAGATCACCGAGGGTTTTCGCGCGGCGTTGTGGACGGCGGCCTTGACCGCGTCGATGAAGCCGTTGGTGGTGTTCGGCGCGAAATAGACCACGATCTTGGCACCCGGCGCGATGGCGCCGGCGACCTCGATGTCGAGCACGACCTCGCCGTCCGCATCGGAATGGCCTGGCTTGTTAGCGCCGCCGTCGACGCTCGCGGGCGCGATCTTCGGCATCGGGATGCCCGCCTTCTCGAAGAAGGTGCGCAGGTCCGAGGTCTTGTAGCCGGCACCGGTCGGATGGCCCTTCTGGTCGATATCGTTGAGCTCGATGATGGCGATGCACTGGCCGGCTCCGGTCTCGCCGCCCGGGAAGTTGTAGAGCTCTGCGATCTGCTCGACAGAGAAGCTGCCGCCCTCCTCGTGGCGCAGGAGATGGGCGACAAGGCGCCGCGCTGGCTCGCGATCCGCAACGTCTCCGACCCGCAGATCAAGGCCGAGGGTACCCTGAAGCAGCAGGAGCAGATCGCGGCTCAGATCTACAAGGGTTTTGGTTGATGGAGCACCGTCTGCAGCGCCATCACCTGCTGGGCCAGTATCGCGGCGGAGCCTTGAGCCGCAGCCGGAGCAAGGTCAGCCTCCCTTGCCGAAGTGGCCCGGGGTGTCTACCTCTCGCGGGTGATTTCGTGAGAGGTACTCCCATGCTGGATGCCGCCGTCAAGGCGCTGTCGCAAATGATCTCGCCGCCGATGCGCTCGATCCTGTGGCGGTCGATCGGCGTCGCACTGGTGCTGATCATCGTGCTGGCGATCGGCTTGCAGCGGCTCCTGAGCTGGTTTGCGACCTATGGCGAGGCCTGGCTGGAAGGCCTGCTCGGTCCGGGCTGGCACTCATCGCTCGAGGTGTTGTCCTGGATCATTTCGATCGCCGCGGGCTTCGGCGTTGTGTTCGGGGCTGTGTTCCTGATGCCCGCGATCACCTCGCTGGTGGCGAGCCTGTTCGTGGACGACGTCGCCGACATTGTCGAGCGCGAGCATTATCCGGCGGAGCGGCCGGGCGTCGCGCTGCCGTTCAGCCAGGCGATCTACGAGGGCGTCAAGACCGCGCTGCTGACGATCCTGGTCTATCTGGTCGCGCTGCCGCTGGTGCTTTTCGCCGGCGCCGGTTTCCTGGTCTTCTTCCTCGCCACGGCCTGGCTGCTCGGCCGCGAATATTTCGAGCTCGCGGCGATGCGGTTTCGCTCGCCGGAGGAAGCCAAGGCGATGCGGCGCGACAATGCCGCGACCATCTTCACCGCGGGCCTGTTCATCGCAGCCTTCGTCTCGATCCCGATCGTCAATCTGGCGACGCCGATCTTCGCCATGGCCTTCATGGTCCACATGCATAAGCGGCTCTCAGGCCCGCGGCCCGAGCTGATCGAGCCGGCGCGACAGATGCGGTGACGGTGACTACTTCAGCGACACCCCGCATCTGCGCAACAGCATCCTGGCAAAGCCGAACGGCGCCGGGGTGAATGGGCCGGGCGGGGCACGGGTAACAAGCGCGACGACGCCGAGCGCGGCCATCGCGACCCAGAAGCACAGCCAGAAGCCGTCAATATAAGCGAGCACATTGGCCTCGCGCTGGACCAAGCTCGCGAGCGTCCCGACCGCGCGTGCCTGTGCCGAGCCCGTACCATGGGCCGCGAAATGGTCGGCGAGCTGTTTCAGCATGCGAACCACATCGACGTCGCCGACGCCGAGATTCTGGCCGAGATAGAAGGAATGGATCTGCTCACGGACGCGCAGCCACGTCCCCATCACCGCGACGCCGATCTCGGCGCCCCCGAGCCGCATGATCTGGATATAGGCAGCAAACGAGGTCGCGCGGCTCGGATCGGAATTGGACAGCAGCGTGATGATCAGCGGCAGCAAGGTCAGCGACTGCCCGATCGCCTGGAGCAGCACGATGCCGGCGAAATCCTCGCGTGCCCAATCATGGCTGAGCTGCGTGCCCCAGAGATTGGCCGCGGCGAAGCAGGCAAATCCCACGATCACCACCGTCCGCGTATCGAAATGCCGCAGCAGCCAGATCGAGAGCGGCACCAGCACGAACATCGGCAACGCGCCGTAGGTGAGCAGCAGCAAGCCACTCTGCTCCGGCCTGAGCAGGGCGATGTTGGCGAGGAAATTCGGCACCAGCGACGCGTTGGACAGGCTGGTCAGCGTGTAGAGCAGGATCAACACCAGCCCCAGGCCGATATTGCGCGAGAACAAGACGTTCACATGGGCCCAGGGCTGTCGCACCAAGGCCTCGTTGACGAGGAAGCCCGCGACCAGCACCGCGCCGGCAGTGATCAACGCCATCACCGTCCCCGATCCCAGCCAGTCCAGCCGATTGCCCTGGTCGAGCCCGGCATAGATCATCGAGACGCCGGCACCGAGCAGCAGCATGCCGCCCCAATCGGCCTCGCGCAGCAAAGCGCGGTTCACCGGCTCGTTCGGCGTGCCCCAATAGACCATCAGGCCCATCAGCGGCGCGATCAGGACACTCTGCCAGTACAGCCATTGCCAGCCGAGATGGTCGACATAGAAGCCGACCAGCGAGCTCGAGGTATCAAGCGCGAAGCCGACGCGGATCGAATAGATCGAGATCGCCGGGAGCCACCAGCGGATCGGCAAATTGCGGAACACGATCATCAGCGTCGCCGGCACGAAGGTGCCGAGCAGGAGACCATGCACGACGCTGAGCGCGAGCAATGTCGGATAATCGTGCACGAACGGGATGATCAGCGAGACCGCGGCATAGACGAGGCTCGGGATACCGAGCACGCGGCGCAGGCCGAACACGGTGGCAAGCCAGGCCACCGCGGGCGCGATGAAGATCTGCGAGCCGATGCCTGCTGTGGAGAGCCAGGCGCCCTCGTCGAACGAGAGCGAGAACGCGCCGCGCAGGTCCGGCAGGCCAATTGTGGTCAGCCGGCTGTCGAAATTGGCGAGGAACGAGCCGAGCAGCACCGCCGCCACCGCAAACAGCGGCTGTGGTGCGACGCCGCCGCGCGAGAGCGGTCCGCGACTGGAATCGTCATTTTCCGCCATTGCCGGCCTTGGTGTCGATGCTGGTGACGACCGACATGCCCGGCACCAGCCGCGCCAGCAGCGGCTGGTTGTCGTCGAGCTGGATGCGCACGGGAATGCGCTGCACGACTTTGGTGAAGTTACCGGTTGCGTTGTCCGGCGGCAGCAGCGCGACCTGCGCGCCGGTCGCGGGCGCAATGCGCTCGACCCTGCCGCGCAGCTTCTCGCGCGGGAAACTGTCGACAGTGATCTCGACTGGCTGGCCCGGTGCGACGTGGGTCAGCTGGGTCTCCTTGTAGTTCGCGATCACGTAGACCTTCGGCAACGGCACAACGTTGATGAGATTGGTGCCGATGTTGACGTAGTCGCCAGGCTGGACCTGCCGCTCGCCGACGACGCCGTCGAACGGTGCCGATATCTTGGTGTAGCCGAGCTTGAGCTTCGCACTCGCCAGTGTTGCCTTGGTCGCTTCGAGATCGGCGGCGCGCTGCTTCCTGGTGCCTTGCAGCACCTCGAGCTGGTGCTGCTGGGCCGCGATCACGGCGCGGCTCGCGCGCACATCGGCCTGCGCCTTGGCATAGCCTGCGACCGCCTGCTCGAACCGCTGCCGCGTGCCGGATTCGGTCTGCGACAGCGACTGCTGGCGCTCCTGCTCCTGCCGCGCCTCGACCTCCACGGCTTCGGCCGAGAGCCGCGCGGCCTGCGCCTGCGCGATCGTCGCATATTGCAGCTCGATCTGATTGGCCAGATTGTCGAGCACGGCTTGCGCGGCGGCGACCGCCGCTTCGGACTGCGCGACTTGCGCCTCATAGTCGGCAGGATCGATCTGGATCAGGAGATCGCCGACCTTGACGCGCTGGAAATCGGTGACCCCGACGGTCAGCACTTCGCCGGAGACGCGACTGGCAAGCCGCGTCAGCTCGGCGCGCACATAGGCGTCGTTGGTGGTCTGGACCGCCGAATTGCCGACCCATTCGTCGAAGCGCTGCGTTGCCAGCGCGACGAAGCCGAGCGCGACGATCACCGCGAACAGCGGAATCGCGAGCCGGCTCCACAGTGAACTCGCTGGTCGCTGCGTTGGCTTCGGTGGCGGCGCCGGTGTAGCAGCAGGTGGTGACGGCGAGATTTGTTCCTGCTGACTCACGCTAGACTCCAAAAACCACTTTCCCGAACGCTATTTTCAGACCGTCTTTTCCGGCCACCGGCAGAGATCGTTGATCAGGCAAACCTCGCAACGCGGCTTGCGCGCGATGCAAGTATAGCGGCCATGCAGGATCAGCCAATGATGGGCATGCAGCATGAACTCGGCCGGGATCACCTTTTCGAGACCGAGCTCGACCTCCAGCGGCGTCTTGCCCGGCGCAAGTCCGGTCCGGTTGCCGACGCGGAAGACATGCGTGTCGACCGCCATCGTGTGCTCGCCGTAGGCCATGTTGAGCACGACATTGGCGGTCTTGCGCCCGGCGCCCGGCAGCGACTCGATCCCGGCGCGCGTGCGCGGCACCTCGCCGCCGAATTCGCTGAGCAGCTTCGCGGACAGCGCACTGACGTTCCTGGCCTTGGTGCGGTAGAGGCCGATGGTCTTGATGTACTCACGCAGGCGCTCTTCGCCGAGGTCGAGCATCTTCTGCGGCGTGTCGGCGATCGCAAACAGCGCGCGCGTCGCCTTGTTGACGCCGGCGTCAGTCGCCTGTGCCGACAGCACCACGGCGACCAGCAGCGTGAACGGATTGACGTGCTCGAGCTCGCCTTTCGGCTCCGGGTTGGCCTTGCGGAAACGGCTGAAGACCTCGTGCACCTCGGGCGGCGTCCAGGGTTTCATGGCCTTGAGGGATTTCTTGCCGGGGGCCTTGGGCTTCGCGGCGGCCGCCTTCGCCTTTTTCTTCGGCACGGACGTTTTGCGCGGGGCCGGCTTGCGGGTGATTTTCGCCATGATCGGGATATACTGAGGGACGATGAGCACAGGCAATGAAATTGAGCGCGAACGATCGGGAAGCGAGGCCGAGCCTCAGATCTTTTCCGCGCGCCTGACGCCGCACCGCTCGCTGAACCGCACCGGCTTCCTCGCGGTGATGCTGTTCCTGAGCGCCGTCAGCTTCGTCACCGGCCTCGTCTTCCTTATGATGGGCGCGTGGCCGGTGTTCGGTTTCTTCGGCCTCGATGTGCTGGTGATCTGGTGGGCCTTCAAGGCCAATTTCCGCGCGGCGCGGGCCAGCGAGGAGATCGTGGTCACGCCATCTGAATTACGCGTGCGGCGCATCAGCCAGCACGGCCAAATCGTCGAGTGGACCTTCAATCCGCTCTGGGTCCGGCTAGACATGGAAATCGACGAGGATTTTGGCATCGAGCACCTCTATCTGATCTCGCGAGGTCACCAGATCCAGATCGCCCGCTTCCTCGGACCGGATGAAAAAGCAAGTTTTTACAAGGGTTTGGTTGAGGCATTAAATGCCGCCAGGCGCGGTCCGACCTACAATCCGGTGACCTGATTTGCGGATCGGAAATCGGGTGGTTTCGCACCCTGCCCTCTCCTACATTTGTGGCCATGATGACACTCGCGATACATGACCAGCGCCTGGCCGGGCCGGGCTCCCAGAACGCCGCCTTGCGCGACTATGATTCCGTGCGCCGGGCGATCGCCTTCATTTCGGAAAACTGGCGCGCGCAGCCGACCATCGAGGCGATGGCGGATGCGGCCGGCGTCACCCCGGACGAACTGCACCATTTGTTCCGCCGCTGGGCCTCGATCACGCCGAAGGCGTTTATGCAGGCGCTCACGCTCGATCACGCCAAGGGCTTGCTCAGGGATTCCGCGAGCATCCTCGATGCGGCGCTCGACTCGGGCCTGTCGGGTCCGGGGCGCTTGCACGATCTCTTCGTCACGCACGAAGCGATGTCGCCGGGCGAATGGAAGAACGGCGGCGCGGGGCTGATCTTGCGCTATGGCTTTCATCACTCGCCGTTCGGCACTGCGATCGTGATCGCGACCGATCGCGGATTGTCGGGACTTGCTTTCGCCGATCCCGGTGAGGAAAAGGTGGCGCTTGCCGATATGACGCGGCGATGGCGGAACGCAACTTACGTCGAGGATCACGAAGGCACCGCACCGCTGGCGCAGCGCATCTTCGACACAAAGCTCTGGCGGCCGGACCAGCCGCTGCGCGTGGTGATGATCGGCACCGATTTCGAGGTCCGGGTGTGGGAGACGTTGCTGAAGATCCCGATGGGCCGCGCGGTGTCCTATTCGGACATCGCCTGCAACATCAACAGCCCGAAAGCCTCACGCGCCGTCGGCGCTGCCGTCGGCAAGAACCCGGTGTCCTTTGTCGTGCCCTGCCACCGCGCGCTCGGCAAGAGCGGCACACTCACCGGCTACCACTGGGGCATCACTCGCAAGCAAGCGATGCTGGGCTGGGAGGCCGGGCAGCTGGGGATGCAGTAAGACTGTCATCGGCAAAGTTTCGTAGGGTGGGCAAAGGCGCGCACTTCGCGCGCCGTGCCCACCATCGTTCCGCAATCGCTGCTGCATGGTGGGCACGCTACGCTTTGCCCACCCTACAATTCTGCGTGCTTAGCGCGGCCTAGCCGCCCCTCATCTTTACCCCGCCAGATCCAGCTTCGAGGCCACCGTCGAATCCGCATTGAGGCGGTAGATGATCGGCACGCCGGTGGCGAGCTCGCGCTTCAAAATGCCTTCGGGCGAGAGCTTTTCCAGCACCATGATCAGCGCGCGCAGCGAATTGCCGTGGGCGGCGACCAATGTGCGCTTCCCGTTGAGCACGCCGGGCAGGATCTCCTGCACGTAATAGGGCAATGCGCGCGCGAGCGTGTCCTTCAGGCTTTCACCGCCGGGCGGTGGCACGTCGTAGGAGCGGCGCCAGATCAGCACCTGGTCCTCGCCCCATTTCTTGCGGGCGTCGTCCTTGTTGAGCCCCGAGAGATCGCCATAGTCGCGCTCGTTCAGCGCGAGGTTCTTCGTCGTCGGCAGGCCCTTCTGGTCGAGCTCGCCGAGAATGAGATCGAGCGTGTGCTGTGCGCGCGTCAACACCGAGGTGTAGGCGACGTCGAACACGAGTCCCTGCGCCTTCAGCTTGCGGCCGGCTTCCGAGGCTTCCTTCACGCCGAGCTCGGTGAGATCAGGGTCCTTCCAGCCCGTGAACAGGTTCTTCAGATTCCATTCGCTCTGACCGTGCCGCACCAGCACGAGAAGACGTTCGCTCATTGATTGCTTTCCGTTTAGTTTAAATGTCAGACAGACCGAGCACGTCGGCCATGGAATAGTGCCCCGGCTTCTTGCCGTGCGCCCAGAGCGCGGCCTTCAGCGCGCCGTGGGCGAACAGCATGCGATCCTCCGCGTGATGCGACAGCGTCAGCCGCTCGAACGGGCCGAGGAAGCTCACGCTGTGATCGCCGGCCGCGGTGCCGCCGCGCAACGACGCAAAGCCGATATCGCCGGGCTTGCGCGCGCCGGTGATGCCGTCGCGGCCGCGATCTGCATGCTCGTCGAGCGCGATGCCGCGGCCGGTCGCCGCCGCCTGGCCCAGCATCAGCGCCGTGCCCGAGGGCGCGTCGATCTTCATGCGGTGATGGGTTTCGACGATCTCGATGTCGAAGCTCTCGTCGAGCGCCTTGGCGACGCGCTTGACCACGGCGGCGAGCAGATTGACACCCAGGCTCATATTGCCGGACTGCACCACGACGGCGCGGTTGGTGACGCTCTTGATCACGGCGTTGTCGGAGCCCGATAGGCCGGTCGTTCCGACCACGTGCACGAGGCCGCGTTCGGCGGCGATCGCGACATTGGCGAGGGTCGCGGCGGGCACGGTGAAGTCCAGAATGCCGTCGGCGTCCTTCGACAACGCCCAGAGATCGCCGGAGAGTTTGATGCCGTTGGCCGGCAGGCCTGCGAGCACGCCGGCATCCTTGCCCAGCAGCTCCGATCCCGGCGCCTCCAGCGCGCCCGCCAGCACCGCGCCTTTGGTCTCGGCAATCGCCCGCGTCAGCGCCCGGCCCATCCGGCCGCCGGCTCCAGCAACGATCAAGCGCATGTCGGACATGGTGCGATCCTCTCACGGTCGTTGTAGCGGGGGGACGCAGTTCCGGCAACCAAGGGGGATTGGGGGCAGGCGGGCTTCCACCCTCCCCTGGAGCGCGGTCGCTTGCGGCCATCCTTCGAGACGCCCGCCTACGGCGGGCCCTCAGGATGAGGTTGGAATCCGTGGCAACAAATTCGACGGGCGCCGATACTGCTTAGCCTCATCCTGAGGAGACCGCGGAGCGGTCGTCTCGAAGGACGAGGCGCGCGCAGACCCAGCCTCAGCCGTCCGACGGCTGCGGGCCGTCATAGCCCTCGATGATGATGAGGTCGGCGACGGAGTGCGGCTGGCGCACCTTGATGTTGGCCTGGTATTCCGGCGAGTTGTAGCAGGCGATCGCGGTCTCGTAGTCCGGGAATTCGATCACGACGTTGCGGGTGCGGCTGGCGCCTTCGACCGTGGTGAACTTGCCCGCGCGGACGACGAAGCGGCCACCCCATTTCTTGAAGATCGGACCATTGGCGACGGCATAGGGCTTGTAGCCCTCGTCACTGCTCACGTCGACGCGTCCGATCCAGTAGCCTTTTGCCATTGTTCTTCTCCCTGTGTTGTTGGGCTTCTATTTGAGCATGATCTGATCGGAAAACCGCTGCACACTTTGCGCTAACGCGGCCCTTCGGGTCCAGATCATGCTCCGAGTGCCTCGGCGATCTCGCTCTGGATCGCCTCCGCGATCGCCTTGGGGTCCGTGGCTTCCACCACCGGCCGCCCGACGACGAGATAGTCCGCGCCGGCCGCAATCGCGCGGCCCGGCGTCATGATGCGTTTCTGATCGCCGCTCGCCGCGCCCGCCGGCCGGATGCCGGGGGTGACGAGGCTCATCTGGTGGCCGACGATCTTGCGCAAGGCTCCAACTTCCTCGGGCGACGACACCAGCCCGTCGATGCCGAGCACCTGCGCCTGCTGCGCGCGCGCTTCGACGAGCTCGGAGACGCCGAGCCGGAAGCCTGCCGCGTGCAGATCGTCCTCGTTGTAGGAGGTCAGAACAGTGACGGCGAGGATCTTCAGGTTCGAGCTGCCGCGACCTTCGACGGCACCTTTCATGGTCTGCGGATAAGCGTGCACGGTGAGGAAGGTCGCGCCGAGCCTGGTGATGCTGTCGACGCCCTGCGCCACGGTGTTGCCGATGTCGTGCAGCTTGAGATCGAGAAAGACCTTCTTGCCCTTGTCGGCGAGCTTGCCGACCAGCGGCAAGCCGCCGGCATAAGCCAGCCGATAGCCGATCTTGTAGAAGGTGACGCTGTCGCCGAGCCGGTTGACCATCGCTTCCGCGGCATCAACGCCGGGCAGATCGAGCGCGACGATCAGGCGGTCTTTCGGGGCGATCTCGGCTGGCGTCATGTCACCTCACATCATGCGTTGGGAAAAATCGATCAACTGCCGCACCAGTTCCTTCAACGCGGCGATATCGCCCTCGTGCCTCAGCCTGTCCATATCGTCATAGGCCTGGTCGGCAAAGGCGAGCGTCAGCTGGCTGGCAATCACATTGGCGTGGCAGGAGGTCAGGATCAGACGCAACGCTTGCAGCGCGCGAGCCGCGCCAAGCCGGCTCTGCGAGGCGCCGGCGAGCGCGAAGACGCGGTTGCGGAACACCTCGCCGCGCGGCTCGTGCAGCTCATGCACGCGACTGACCCAGTCGATAGCGTTCTTCAGCAGCGGCGGCACCGAGGCATTGTATTCGGGCGAGACGATCAGCACGCCATGATGCGCGCCGATCATGCGCTTGAGATTGATCGCGTGCTTGGGCACACCGGACTTGGCCTGCAGGTCGCCGTCATAAATCGGCAGCGGAAAATCGGCGAGCGAGACGCGGGTGACGTCGACGCCGGCCTGGTCGAACGCATAGGCGGCGACCGCTGCCAGCTTCGCATTGTGCGAGCCGGTGCGCAGGGAGCCGGGAATGATCAGAATTTTCGGTGCGGACATCCGCTTCCATGCGTTCGGCGAAACGAGCCCGCCACGCAAACAGCAATGCCGGCGGAATTAGTCCTTGCGATACACCCAGACGCGGGCCGGCGGAAGGTTCATCCAGATCCGTTCGGAGGCCTCTGTGGACACGCCGGGCAGCGATTTCGGAATCGGCGGCACCACCGCATAGGTGAACTGGACGAAGGGCGCACCGGGCGCCAGGGCCGTGAAGGCGTCGCGGATCAGCCGCAGCCGCGTCAGCATCGGTTTTGTGACCAGCGGCAGGCCCGAGACGACCGCGGAGGCCGGCGCGCTCAGCACGTTCCACAGCGTGTCGCGCAGGCGATAGGCATCGCCCTGCACCACCTTGGCCTGCGGATAGCGGTCGCGCAGCAGGGCGCAGAAGCCCGGATTGTATTCGACGAGGACCAGACGCTTCTGGTCGACGCCGCGCTCGACCAGGGCCGAGGTGATGGCGCCGGTGCCGGGGCCGAGCTCAACCACCGGTGCGTCAGAATTGACGTCGACGTAATGGGCCATGGTCCGGGCCAGCAGCTTGCCCGACGGCATCACCGCGCCCATGTGGAGGGGCTTTTCGATCCATGACCGGAGAAAACGCACCTCGTCATCAAGACGGGGCTTCTTCAACGCACGCGCGGACGATGGCAATGGCATGTCGGGACCGGCCGGGACCGCGTGACCGCGGCGTGTCAGAAAATGGTCATAAAGACGTATAGGCCGAAGGCGGCACGGTCAAGACGCGTCAACTCGCCCGATTACCGAAGAAATCCTTGACCTTGGTGAAGAAACCCTCGGATTCCGGCTGGGTGTTGCCGGAGGAGAGCTTGTCGAACTCGGCCAGCAATTCCTGCTGCTTTTTGGTGAGGTTCTGCGGGGTCTCGACCACGACCTGAACGTACATGTCGCCCATTTGGCGCGAGCGCAGCACCGGCATGCCTTTTGATGCGATGCGGAATCGGCGGCTGGACTGGGTCCCGGCTGGGACCTTCACCTTGGTCTTGCCCTTCTCGATGGTCGGCACCTCGAACTCGCCGCCAAGCGCCGCCGTCACCATCGAGATCGGCACACGACAATGCAGATCGGCGCCGTCGCGCTGGAAGAACTGGTGCTGGGCCAGCGACAGGAAGATGTAGAGGTCGCCGGGCGGGCCGCCGCGGACCCCGGCCTCGCCCTCGCCGGCGAGCCTGATCCTGGTGCCGTCCTCGACTCCAGGGGGAATGTTGACCGACAGATTCCGCTCGCGGGTGACGCGCCCCTGACCCGAGCAGGACGGGCAGGCGTCCTCGATCATCTGGCCGCGGCCCTGGCAGCCCGGACAAGTGCGCTCCAAGGTGAAGAAGCCCTGCGACTGCCGTACGCGTCCGGCGCCGCCGCAGGTCGAGCAGGTCTTCGGCTTGGTGCCGGCCTTGGCCCCGATGCCCGAACAGGCTTCGCAAGTGACCGAGACCGGAATCTCGATCTGGGCGGTCTTGCCGCCAAATGCTTCCTCGAGCGTGATTTCCATGTTGTAGCGCAGGTCGGCGCCGCGCTCGCGGCCGCCACGGCCGCCGCGCTGTCCGGCCATGCCGAACAAATCTTCGAAAATGTCGGAAAAGGAGGAGGCGAAGCCCGCGCCGAAACCGGCGCCGCCACCGCCGCCCTGCTCGAAGGCGGCATGGCCGTAACGGTCATAGGCGGCGCGCTTGTCCTTGTCTTTCAGGACCTCGTAGGCCTCGTTGATTTCCTTGAACTTGACTTCGCTGGTGTTGTCCCCGGGATTACGGTCGGGGTGAAACTTCATCGCCAGCTTGCGGAACGACGATTTCAGCACGGAATCGTCGGCATCGCGTTCGACTTCGAGGGTTTCGTAGTAGCAGCGCTTGGTGGACGTGGACATGATGAGCTCAGTCTATCCGATCGCGATTCAAGTCGGAGCGAAGCAACGTCGCCATGCAACGATATAGGCAGCCTTCCGCCTCGCGGCAGAGGATTGCATGGCAGTGTTCAGAATAACGGCTGGGAATTGATCGATCGTAACGGGCCCAAATTTAAAGCCTTGGTCCGTCGAGCCCGACACGATGGCCTCCCCCGCGAGGGAGGAGGCCGTTGGCGCGTGTGGGGTCCAAGCCGTCCGCATCATCACCCTCGCGGGGTTCAGGCGGACTTCTTGTTGGTCTTGTCGTCGTCGACTTCGGTGAATTCCGCGTCGACGACGTCGTCCTTGGCCGCGTCCTTCTTGGCGTCGGCCTCGGCCTGCTGCTTGTACATGGCCTCGCCGAGCTTCATCGATGCCTGGGCCAGCGTTTGGGTCTTGGCCTTGATCGCTTCGGCATCGTCGCCCTTCAGCGCTTCCTTGAGGTCGCTGACGGCATCCTCGATGGCGCGGCGCTCGGTCTCGGCGACCTTCGAACCGTGCTCGGCCAGTGCCTTCTCGGTCGAATGCACAAGTCCGTCCGCGTCGTTCTTGGCAGTCACGGCCTCGCGGCGCTTCTTGTCCGCCTCGGCATTGGCCTCGGCGTCCTTGACCATCTTCTCGATGTCGGCTTCCGACAGACCGCCAGAGGCCTGGATGCGGATCTGCTGCTCCTTGGACGTGGCCTTGTCCTTGGCCGAGACGTTGACGATGCCGTTGGCGTCGATGTCGAAGGTCACCTCGATCTGCGGCATGCCGCGCGGGGCCGGCGGAATGCCCATCAGGTCGAACTGGCCGAGCATCTTGTTGTCGGCCGCCATTTCACGCTCGCCCTGGAAGACGCGGATGGTGACCGCGTTCTGGCTGTCCTCGGCGGTCGAGAACACCTGGCTCTTCTTGGTCGGGATCGTGGTGTTGCGGTCGATGATGCGGGTGAACACGCCGCCCAGCGTCTCGATGCCCAGCGACAGCGGGGTCACGTCGAGCAGCAGCACGTCCTTGACGTCGCCCTGAAGCACGCCGGCCTGGATCGCGGCGCCGATCGCCACGACTTCGTCCGGGTTGACGCCCTTGTGCGGCTCCTTGCCGAACAGTTGCTTCACGACTTCCTGGACCTTCGGCATGCGGGACATGCCGCCGACCAGCACCACTTCGCCGATCTCGGCGGCGGTGAGGCCGGCATCCTTCAGCGCCTTGCGGCAGGGCTCGACGGTCTTCTGGACGAGGTCATCGACCAGCGCCTCGAACTTGGCGCGGGTGAGCTTCATCGTCAGATGCTTCGGGCCGGTCTGGTCCGCGGTGATGAAGGGCAGGTTGATCTCGGTCTGCGTCGTCGACGACAGCTCGATCTTGGCCTTTTCAGCGGCTTCCTTCAGGCGCTGCAACGCGAGCTTGTCGTTGCGCAGGTTGATGCCCTGCTCCTTCTGGAATTCGTCGGCGAGATAGCCGACGAGGCGCATGTCGAAGTCTTCGCCGCCGAGGAAGGTGTCGCCGTTGGTCGACTTCACCTCGAACACGCCGTCGCCGATTTCGAGAATCGAGATATCGAACGTGCCGCCGCCGAGATCGTACACGGCGATCGTGCCGGCCTTGGTCTTGTCGAGGCCGTAGGCGAGCGCGGCCGCGGTCGGCTCGTTGATGATGCGCAGCACTTCAAGGCCCGCGATCTTGCCGGCGTCCTTGGTCGCCTGGCGCTGGGCGTCGTTGAAGTAGGCGGGCACGGTGATGACGGCCTGGTCGACCTTCTGGCCCAGATGGGCTTCCGCGGTCTCCTTCATCTTCTGCAAGATGAACGCCGAGACCTGCGAGGGCGAGTAGGTCTGGCCGTCGGCCTCGACCCAGGCGTCGCCGTTGGAAGCCTTCACGATCTTGTACGGAACGAGCTTCTTGTCCTTCTCGACCATCGGGTCGTCGTAGCGGCGGCCGATCAGGCGCTTCACTGCGAAGAACGTGCGCTCGGGATTGGTGACCGCCTGGCGCTTGGCCGGCTGGCCGACGAGGCGCTCACCGTCGTCCGTCACGGCGACGATCGAAGGCGTCGTGCGCATGCCTTCGGAATTCTCGATGACTTTGGCGTTCTTGCCATCCATTACGGCGACGCACGAATTCGTGGTACCGAGGTCGATCCCGATGACCTTTCCCATGGTCCTATATCCTTGTTTTTGCGGCAGGCTGGCTGGGCCCAGAAGGCACCCGAACCGAAACCCCCTAAGATCAAACATTCGCGATATTGCGATGGTTGGGGGTCATATAGGAGGGGGGGAGGTGCCTGCAAGGACCGAACGCAAGTTTCGGCCGTGAAAACATTGGGTTTTGGAAGAACATATCCGGGCTGCACCGCCCTTGCGGGTGAGGAAATATTAACAGGTCCCGCGATCGGCCCGCATCCGTCACAGCATCCCGCCCCGCCCTGTTGCGGCCAGACCAAAACCGCTAAAAGGCGGGCAGCCGGCCGGGCTCGTCATCAGGCCGCCTCGCGCGACAAAACGGCCGGCCGGCCACCATCGAACGGCCTCAATGTGAACCAATCAGAGTGCCCATGAAGCTGATCCGCCCCCTCGCCGCGCTCGTCCTCCTCGTTGCCTCTGCGCTTCCGGCTCTGGCTGCCGACGCCGTTTTCCCACCTGGCTTGCGCCTCGGCATGGTGCCATTGGTCGGCCTTAACACGGCCAAGACTTTTCCCGGCTTCGAGAGCGAGGACGGCAGCGTCAAGGTGCTGATCACAGAGCTGCCGCCGGCGGCCTATGGCGAGGTCGTGAGCGCCTTCAACTCCAATCCGGCCGGAGCCAACGGCGTCAAGCAGGACAAGATCGAGACGCCCGCGGGACTTGCCTATTTCACCACCGAGAGCGGCAAGGCCGGCGAGACCCCGGTGCGGCGCTATTCGATGATCGTGCCGGGCGCCGGCTTCTCCGGCTATGTCGCGGTGCAGATTCCCGAGAATGCGGTCAAGATCTACACCGACGAGGCGGTGCGGCAGATGTTTGCGAGCGTCGTCACCCGCAAGCAGGTCTCGGCCGACGAGCAGATCGCGCTGATGCCGTTCAAGATCACCGATCTCGCCGACTTCAAGGACGTTCGCACGCTGGCGCCGGGCTCGAGCATCATCCTGGCCGACGGCGACGAGAGCTCCGGCTATGAATCGAAGCCGTTCATCATCCTCGGCGTGATCGGCGCCACCCCGCAAGCCGCCGACGACCGCGCCCGCTTCGCCCAGGAGGCGGCGCTCCAGATCCCCGGCGTGCGCGAGTCGCGCGTCACCATGTCCGAGCCGATCCGCATCAGCGGCCAGCAGGGGTTCGAGACCCGGATCGACGGCGTCAGCGGCAAGGACAAGACGCCGGTGACCGTGGTGCAGTGGATCCGCTTCAGCAGCGGCGGCGCCTCGCTGCGCATCATCGCCAGCGCCCCGCGCGAGCAATGGCCGACTGCCTTCACCCGCTTCCGCGCGGTCCGCGACGGCATCCAGCCAAAGGGCTAGCAGCATCTGCGCATGAGATGCGCTCCCTCCCCCGCTTGCGGGGGGCTGGGGAGAGGGTGTCGCCGCAAGGGGACAATCCCCCAGAGGATAGAACCCTCACCCGCCGCGCTCTACGAGCGCAGCGACCTCTCCCGCAAGCGGGCGAGGTGCACCGAACCCGCGGCTCAAGCCCAACGACTCACCAAAGCCGGCTGCATTTTCGGGCTTCTGTTCGTATACGAACGGAACTAGGCTCCCCTTCCGTTGAGTTCATCCTGGAGGGAGGCGAATGATGCTGGATCGGCGACAAGTCTTGGCAGCGCTCGGGACGAGCGCGCTCGTGGCGCTCGCGCCAACTGCAATTCTGGCAGCGGCATCGATCAAGCCGGACGATGCATCCGCGCTGCTCGTGATCGACGTGCAGAATTGCTTCCTTCCCGGCGGCAGCCTTGCCGTGAAGGAAGGCGAGCAGGTGGTGCCCGTCATCAACAAGATCTCGAAAGCGTTTTCGAACGTGGTGATGACGCAGGACTGGCACACGCAAGGCCATGTTTCCTTTGCGTCAGTCCACGCCGGCAAGAAGCCGTTCGAGACCGTCGATCTTCCCTACGGCAAGCAGGTGCTGTGGCCCGACCATTGCGTGCAGGGCACCGACGGCGCCGCGCTGTCGAAAGACCTTGCGATCCCGCACGCCGAGCTCATCATCCGCAAGGGTTTTCACAAGGACGTCGACAGCTATTCGGCCTTCCTCGAAGCCGACGGCAAAACCTCGACGGGTCTCGCCGGTTATCTGAAGGCGCGAAAGATCAAGCGCGTGTTCGTCGTGGGGCTGGCGACGGATTTCTGCGTGGCTTGGACCGCGCTCGACGCGCGCAAGGCGGGGTTCGAGGTCTATGTGGTGGAAGACGCCTGCCGCGGCATCGACAATCAGGGTTCGCTCGCAAAAGCCTGGGCCGATATGGCCAAGGCCGGCGTGAAGCGGATTCAGTCCGCAGATATCGCCGCGAGCGCGTAAGAGACGCAACCGAACTGCCAGACCCTCATCCTGAGGAGCGCGCTTCTTGGCGCGCGTCTCGAAGGATGAAGGCCCCCGCTGCAGCAGCTCGGCCTGCATGGTTCGAGACGGCGCTGACGCGCCTCCTCACCATGAGGATCGATCAGTTCGCCGCGCCGTTCGGCTCGTTGCTGTTGGCGGGCGCGGCCTTCGCGCCGCCCTTGGCGACACCGACCAAGGCGGGACGCAGCACGCGCTCGCCGATGGTGTAGCCGGCCTGCATGACCTGCACGACGGTGCCCGCGGGCACCGATGCATCAGGCACCTCGAACATCGCCTGCTGGAAGTTCGGGTCGAACTTCTGGCCCAAGGGGTCGAATTTCTTCACGCCGTGTTTTTCCAGCGCGCTCAGTAGCGAGCGCTCGGTCAGTTCGACGCCTTCGATCAGCGAGGCCAAGCCGGCATCGGCCGCCGCACGGGCTTCGACCGGAACGGCATCGAGCGCGCGCTGGAGGTTGTCGGCGATGTCGAGCACGTCGCGGGCAAAGCCCGTGACGCCGTAGAGCTTGGCGTCAGCGACCTCCTTGGCGGTGCGCTTGCGCAGATTCTCCATCTCGGCCAGCGTCCGCAACATGCGGTCGCGCGCCTCGGCGGCTTCCTTCTGCAAGAGCTCGACCGAGCCGGGCTCGGGATCGTCGGGCATGATGTAGGGTTTTGACACCACGGGCTCGCCGGCCGCAGCACTCGTGTCTTCGGGTTGCCGGTCTCGATCGGTCATCGGCTCTCTTTTCGCATTCGTCTCAGGGGGTTTCTGGCCCGCATATCGTGCTTCGGACGCCGAAAATCAAGCGCCCGTGATCGGGAGAGACGCCGGTCAGCCCCCCAGGAGCCGGCTGACGATGCGGGCAGCATAGTCCACGGTCGGGATCACACGGGCATAATTCAGCCGCGTCGGCCCGATCACGCCCAAAACGCCGACGATATGGCCGGCGGCATCCCGATAGGGCGAGATGATGGTGGACGAGCCCGACAGCGAGAACAGCTTGTTCTCACTGCCGATGAAGATCCGCACGCCTTCCGCAGTCTCGGCCCGCCCGAGCAGGTCGATGACCCCGCGCTTGGTCTCGAGATCGTCGAACAGCAGGCGAACGCGCTCGAGATCCTCCAGCGCATGCAAATCCTCGAGCAGATTGGCGTGGCCGCGGACGATGAGCTGGCGATCCTCGTTCTCGCCGCCGGACCAGCTGGCGATGCCGGCCGAGATCACCTTGTGCGTCAGCTGATCGAGCTCGGTGCGCGCCTCTCCGAGCGCGGTTTCGAGCTCCAGCCGCGCCTCGGCCAGGGTCCGGCCCCGGATGCGGGCATTGAGGAAGTTGCCGGCTTCGGTCAACGCCGAGGATGGAACCCCCGGCGGCAGTGTCAACACGCGATTTTCGACCTGCCCGTCCTCGCCGACCAGGATCACCAATGCCTTTTCCGGTTCCAACCGGACGAATTCGATATGTTTCAGCCGCGCATTGGATTTGGGCGTCAGCACGACGGCGGCGGCGCGGGTCAGGCCGGAGAGCCGCGTCAATGCCTCCTCGAGCGCAGCCTCCACCGATTGCGCGTGGCCGACGGAGGTCAACTGGCTCTGAATCGCCTGCCGTTCACTATCATTGAGGTCGCCGACCTGCATCAGGGCATCGACGAAGAAGCGCAGGCCGAGTTCCGTCGGCAGCCGGCCGGCGGAGGTGTGCGGGGCGTAGATCAGGCCGAGCTGTTCCAGGTCGGCCATGACGTTGCGGACCGAAGCGGGCGACAGCGGCATGGCGATCAGGCGCGAAATATTGCGCGAGCCCACCGGCTCCCCGGTCGCGAGATAGCTTTCGACGATTTGACGAAAGATGTCGCGAGAACGCTCGTTGAGCTGGGCGAGGCCCGCGCGCGGCGCGATCAGATGGATCGGATCGTGATGGGCCACAGACCGTAACTCCTCTAAGATAAAGGTAATTTGTCTATCCCGGACGCTTCTGACAAGCGTGCCGTTGGCGGATTGAAAATCGGGGGTGAATAAGGCCTCGATCTTCCCCCTTGCCGCCCACCCTCACCCAACCTACAAGCACCGCCAACAGCCCTTTTCCGAGAGTTTTGGAGGATTTCCCATGCGGCCAAGCCGCCGTGCGCCCGACGAATTGCGCCCCGTGACGCTGGAGCGCGGCGTGGTCAAATATGCGGAAGGCTCGTGCCTGGTGAAATTCGGCGACACCCACGTGCTGGTCACCGCCACGCTGGAAGACCGCCTGCCGCCATGGCTCAAGGGCCAGGGCCGCGGCTGGGTCACCGCCGAATACGGCATGCTGCCGCGCGCGACCTCGGAACGCACCCGCCGCGAGGCCTCCGCCGGAAAGCAGAGCGGCCGCACCGTCGAAATCCAGCGCCTGATCGGCCGCTCGCTTCGCACCATCATCAATCTCGAAGCGCTCGGTGAGCGCCAGATCACGGTCGATTGCGACGTGCTCCAGGCCGACGGCGGCACCCGCACGGCCTCGATCACCGGTGCCTGGGTCGCGCTCGCCGATTGCGTCAGCTGGATGAAGGCGCGCAACATGGTCAAGGCCAATGTGTTGCGCGACAACGTCGCCGCGATCTCCTGCGGCATCTACAAGGGCACGCCCGTGCTCGACCTCGACTATGCCGAGGACTCCGAAGCCGATACCGACGCCAATTTCGTCATGACGGGCGATGGCCGCATCATCGAAGTCCAGGGCACCGCGGAACGCGAGCCGTTCACGGAAGCCGAGTTCCTGGCGTTGATGGCGCTTGCGCGCAAGGGCGTCGCGCGTCTCGTGGACTTGCAGAAACTGGCGGTAGCGTAGTCAATAGGCCGATGCATCGCCGAATCACCGGAAAGCTGGTCATCGCGACCCATAATCCCGGCAAGCTCGCCGAGATGAAGGAGCTGCTTGCGCCTTACGGCATCGAGGCGGTGTCGGCCGGCGAATTAGATCTTCCGGAGCCGGAAGAGACCGGAAACGATTTCCGCAGCAACGCCGCGATCAAGGCGATCGCGGCAGCGCAGGCGACGAAGCTGCCGTCTTTCGCCGATGATTCCGGCATCGTGGTCGACGCGCTCGACGGCGCTCCCGGCATCTACTCGGCGCGCTGGGCCGGCCCGAACAAGGATTTTGCCGCGGCAATGGCGCAGATCGAACGGCTGTTGCAGGAGCGCGGCGCGACCACGCCCGCCAAGCGCAAGGCGCATTTCGTTTCCGCGCTCTGCGTTGCATGGCCCGACGATCATCTCGAAGAGGTCGAGGGGCGCGTCGACGGCACGCTGGTGTGGCCGCCGCGCGGCACCGCCGGCTTTGGCTACGACCCGATGTTTTTGCCCGACGGCCACAGCCGCACGTTCGGCGAAATGGAAAGCATCGAGAAGCACGGCCTGCCGCCGCTCGGTCTCGGCCTGTCGCACCGTGCCCGCGCCTTCGTGAAACTGGCGGAGATCTGCCTTGAGCCGCGCTAAGGAAGCCTTCGGCGTCTACGTGCACTGGCCGTTCTGCCTGTCGAAGTGCCCCTATTGCGACTTCAACAGCCATGTCCGACACGCCGCGATCGACGAGGCGCGTTTTGCGTCAGCATTCGCGCGCGAGATCGCGACGACCGCCGAGCGCTCGCCCGGCCGCGAAGTCACCTCGATCTTTCTCGGCGGCGGCACGCCCTCGCTCATGCAGCCTGCAACCGTCGGCGCCGTGCTCGACGCCATCGGCAAGCACTGGACCGTGGCGAAAGACGTTGAAGTCACGCTGGAGGCAAACCCGACCAGCGTCGAGGCCACGCGCTTTGCCGGTTATCGCGCCGCCGGCGTCAACCGCGTCTCGCTCGGCGTGCAGGCGCTCGACGATGCCTCGCTGAAAGCGCTGGGTCGCATGCACAGCGCGCGCGAGGCCCTCGATGCCGTCGCCATCGCGCGCCGCTCGTTCGATCGTTATTCGTTCGACCTGATCTATGCCCGTCCCGACCAGACGCCGGCGATGTGGGCCGATGAATTGCGTCTCGCGATCGGCGAGGCGGCCGAACATCTGTCGCTCTATCAATTGACGATCGAAGAAGGCACGCCGTTCTTCGGCCTGCATCAAGCCGGCAAGCTGAAGACGCCGGATGAAGCGGTCGCACGCGCGCTCTACGACGTCACACAGGAAACCTGCGACAAGCTCGGCCTGCCCGCCTACGAGATTTCAAATCACGCGCGGCGGGGCGCCGAGTGCCGGCACAATCTGGTCTACTGGCGCGGCGAGGAATATGCCGGCATCGGCCCCGGTGCCCATGGCCGGCTCGACATCGACGGTATCAGGCACGCGACCGCTACCGAGAAGCGTCCCGAAGCCTGGGTGATGCGGGTCGAGACCAACGGGCACGGCGTCGTCACCGACGATCTCCTCAACAGCGAAGAGCGCGCCGACGAATTTTTGCTGATGGGGTTGCGCCTCGTCGAGGGCATCGACCCCGAGCGCTACCGCGCGCTGTCAGGCCGCTCGCTCGATCCCAAGCGCATCACGCTGCTGCGCGAAGAAGGCGCGATCACGGTGGATGCAACGGGACGGCTGCGCGTGACCAGCAGCGGTTTTCCGGTGCTGGACGCGGTGGTCGCGGATCTGGCGGCGTAGCGAGCTGTCGTAGGGTGGGCAAAGCGAAGCGTGCCCACCATTTTTACCACATGTGCAGAAAGATGGTGGGCACGGCGCGCAAAGCGCGCCTTTGCCCACCCTACGGCACCGTCATCTTGAACTACGCCCCAAAACTCTTCGGCGAGCCCGCCACGGCCACGCCGCCACCGGTCGTGACCTTCATCACCGCGAGACCACGCTCGTTGGTGCCGTCGGCGCGGAAGCGGAACAGGCCGTCAATGCCGGCAAAGCCGGACGGATTGGTGAGCACGTCGGATGAGAAGCGCGTCGTGCCTTGCGTGCGCGCCAGCGCGGCGACCAGGGCGACGGCGTCATAGGCGAGCGTCGCGGTGCGCACGGGCTCCGCGCCATATTTGGTGCGATAGCGGCCGGAGAAGGCGCGGAAGCCGGCCGGGTCCGGCGCTGCGTAGAGGCCGCCTTGCAAGTTGGAGCTGGCATAGACGCGCGGACTGTCCCACAGGCCGGTACCGAGCAGCTGGATATTGCGCAGATTCGCACCCGCGGCGCTCATCGCATCGGCGACCGCGACGACGGCGTCGCCGTCATCGGCGATGAACAGCGCATCGGCGCTGCCGAGCTGCTGCGCAACGGTCCGGGCCGGCGTGGCGCGATCGGCGCCGTATTTCTCGAACGCGACGATGCGCCCGCCGCGGCGCGGCACGGCCGCCTTCACCGCGGCCTCGACCACGTTGCCATAGGCATTGTCGGGCACGAGCACGGCGACGGAGCGCTTTCCGATGCTGGCGGAATATTCGACGATGCGGTTGACGTCGGACTCCGGCAGGAAGCTCAGCAGATAGACACCGCGGCCGGCAATGCTGGAATCGGTCGAGAACGCCATCACCGGGATGCCGCGCGTGCGCGCGATCTGCGCCACCGCAGGCACCGATTGCGCGAACAGCGGCCCCAGGATGATCTCGGCGCCCTCGTCCACCGCCTGCTGCGCACTGGCCTGCGCGCCCTGCGGGCTGCCATTGTCGTCCTTGATCAGGAGCTGGATGTTGGGATTCTGGAACTCGGCCAGCGCCATCTCGGCGGCGTTGCGCATCGACTGCGCGGCGAGGCCGGCATTGCCGGATGCCGAGAGCGGCAGGATCACGGCAACCTTCACCCCGCCGGTGCCGGCGGTCGTCGCCTGTTGCGGCGGGCCGGCCGGCTGGGCCGGAGGCGGGGAGGAGCTGCTGAACGGATTGGAGAACTGGCTCAGGCTCTGCTGCACGCCGGCGCAGGCCGACAGCAGCGGCGCGCCGAGCAACAAGCCGAGCGCGCTTCGCCGGGTCGCCCCTGACATCAGGGGCCCCTGAACGGGAGACTCCTCCGAAAAGGAAGATCTGGGATCACGTGGGCCCGTCATGACAGTTTCTCTTCCGACCGACCGTCGCCAGCCGGTCACGACATTCTTTCCACGACACCGGCCATGGATTCAGGCATATTGTCGGCAAATAGTTAACTCAAACAAAAGGATAATGCCCGCTTAACGCGGCTTCCTCTCAAGTTCTGCTAGCTGTCCGCCGTCCGTCACCCAGCATCAAGGCGGCGTTTCCGCCACGAATATGGCGCTGACGCTTCATTCCCTGCGGTATGTGATGCCGAATGGATCACATTCCAGTCCTTTGTCGCCCCTTGCCCAGGCACGATCTTTTTTCGGGGACCGGTTCCCAGCTCCGGGGATCATGCCTAAGTTCGTTTGATTATGCGCGCAAAGCCGTCCCCGATAAATACACCCGAGATCACGGAGCCCGCCTCGCGCGGTTTCTCCATCGACGCCCATCGGCTTGTCGCGCCGAAGGCCGCGCCGGGCCTGCACCTGGTCGCGACCCCCATCGGCAATCTCGGCGATATCACGCTGCGGGCGCTGCAGACCCTCGCCGGGGTCGATGTCATCGCCTGCGAGGACACCCGAATCACGCGGCGTCTGACCGAGCGCTACGATATCTCCGCGCAGCTCAAGCAATATCACGAGCATAATGCGGAAGCGGCCCGCCCAAAAATCCTGGAGCGGCTTTCGCAGGGTGGCTCGATCGCGCTGGTGTCGGATGCCGGCACGCCGCTGATCTCGGACCCCGGTTACAAGCTGGTGCGCGAGGTCTGCGCCGCCGGCCACGCGGTCTACGCGCTGCCCGGTCCGTCCTCGGTGCTGGCGGCGCTGTCGGTCGCCGCGCTGCCGACCGACCGCTTCTTTTTCGAAGGGTTTTTGCCGGCCAAATCGGCGGCGCGTCGGTCCCGCCTGACTGAGCTTGCGCGCATCGATGCGACGCTGGTGATGTTCGACTCCGGCAACCGCGTGCAGGACACGCTCGCCGAGCTTGCCGAGATTATGGGGAGCCGCGAAGCCGCGATCTGCCGCGAGCTGACGAAACTGCACGAGCAGATTTCGCGCGCCACGTTGCGTGAGCTCGCGCGCGGCGCCGATACGCTGGAGACGCGCGGAGAATTTGTGCTGGTGATCGCTCCGCCTGCGGCGGATGCCGAGATGCTGACATCGGATGCGCTCGACGGTGTCCTGCGCGAGCAGCTCGCCGCGAACAGCGTCAAGGATGCGGTGGCGCATGCGGTCGCGCTCTCGGGCCGGCCGCGCCGCGAGGTCTATGCCCGCGCGCTCGAGCTTGCCAAGGAGTTGCGGGGCGGCGATGGCGAAGAATGAGGCCCCGGCGGAACCGAAAATCGCCTCGCCCGAGCGCGTCGCCGCGTTTCGCACCGGCATCTCCGCGGAAAGCCGCGCCGCGGCCTATCTCATGGCCAAGGGCTATCGCATCCTCGCCAAACGCTACCGCACGCCGCATGGCGAGATCGACATCGTGGCGCGCCGCCGCAATTTGATCGCCTTCGTCGAGGTCAAGGCGCGCGCGACGCTGGACGACGCCGCCTTCGCGGTGACGCCGCGCCAGCAGCAGCGCATCATCGATGCCGCGCAAGGCTGGCTCGTCGCGCATCCCGAGCATGCGGAATTTGAAATGCGATTCGATGCCATGCTGATTGCGCCGCGGTCACTTCCACGCCATGTGTTGGCGGCATTCGACGCCTCGACCTGAAAGGCAGACCATGAAACTGAACGTCGCCGTCCAGATGGACCCCATCGCCCGCATCAACATCAAGGGCGATTCCACCTTTGCGCTGCTCCTGGAGGCGCAGAAGCGCGGCCACGGCCTGTCCTATTACACGCCCGACAAGCTCTCGATGGTCGGCGAGGAGATCGTCGCTCCGGTTCAGCTGCTCACCGTGCGCGACGAGCCCGGCAATCATTTCACCCTGGGCGAACCCAGGCGCGAGGCGCTCAACGGCTTCGACGTGGTGCTGCTCCGCCAGGATCCGCCGTTCGACCTCGCCTATATCACCTCGACGCACCTTCTCGAACGCATCCATCCGAAGACGCTCGTCGTCAACGACCCCGCCTCGGTGCGCAACGCGCCGGAAAAGCTGTTCGTGATGAACTTCCCGCAGCTGATGCCGCCGACGCTGATCTCGCGCGACCTCGACGAGATCAACGCGTTTCGCGACAAGCATGGCGCCGTCGTGATGAAGCCCTTGCACGGCCATGGCGGCGCGGCGGTGTTCCGCGTGATGCCGCAGGACATGAATTTCGGCTCGCTGTTCGACATGTTCTCGGTGACCTTCAAGGAGTCCTGGGTGATCCAGCAGTTCATCCCCGAAGTGAAGCACGGCGACAAGCGCATCATCCTGATCAACGGCGAGTTCGCCGGCGCGGTGAATCGCGTGCCGGCCGCCGACGACCTCCGCTCCAACATGGTGCGCGGCGGCGCAGCGCAGGAGACCGAGCTTACGCCGCGCGAGCGCGAGATCTGCGCCACCGTGGGCCCGGCGCTGCGCGAGCGCGGGCTGTTGTTCGTCGGCATCGACGTCATCAACGGCAACCTCACCGAGATCAACGTGACCTCGCCGACCGGCATCCGCGCCATCGCGCGGCTCGGCGGACCGGACGTTGCCGCAAAGCTCTGGGACGTGATCGAGCAGAAGCGGGCGAGGTAGGGCCCGTAGCCTCCTCGACGTCGCCCTAGCCTAGTGCGCAATTGCGCACGGGAGCCAGGACCCATTACCCCGGCTGCCGGTTTGACGGACATCGAAGCGATCACCTCCCTAACAATTCATCGCAGTGGTAATGGGTCCTGGCTTTCGCCAGGACGACAGCGGTGATGTGGCGCGTTGCTTCCATCTCACTGCATGCCGGCACCAAAGCCGCCTCATCCATCACTAACCACCTATTCACCACGACGCGGCGCGCATCGTTCGAACGCAGTGGCCGCACTGCGTGAAACTACGGGGCCAGTGGCCGACCGGCTAACGCGACGTTCACCATCCGCCGAAAGACCACAGCGCGGCCGTCGATCACATTCGGCCTCGCAACACCGCTTATACTTTTACTGCCTACTCATCGACACGGGGAACCCGCCAGGTGCGGTTCGAGTGCCCCGCGTAAGAGTAGAAGCGTATGAACACCGCACGCATTGTCGTTCTCGTCATCGCACTGGGCGCCGGCGGCGTCGCTGCGTATCTGGCGAGCGGCTATGACAACAAGCCCGCGCCCGTTCTTCCTGTCGCCGAAAAGCTGCCGACGGTCGAGGTCCTGGTCGCCAAGAACGACATCCAGCTCGGTCAGGCCGTAAAGCCCGAGGACCTGCAATGGCAGGTCTGGCCGGCGGCGACCGCGAGCAGCGCCTTCATCCGCCGCGACAACAGGCCCGAGGCGCAGATCCAGATCGCAGGCTCGATCGCACGCGTGCCGTTGATGCAGGGCGAGCCGATCCGCGAGCAGAAGCTGGTCAAGGCCGACGGCTCCGGCTTCATGGCCGCGATCCTGCCGTCGGGCATGCGCGCGGTCTCCACCGAGATTTCGGCCGAGACTGCCGCCGGCGGCTTCATCCTGCCGAATGACCGCGTCGACATCGTGCTGACCCGCCGCTTGAAGAATCCTGACGGGGCCGGCGGTAACGACCTCATCCTGTCCGAAGCGATCCTGACCAATATCCGCGTGCTCGCGATCGACCAGGCGCCGAAGGAAAAGGACGGCCAGAACGCCGTCGTCGGCAGGACCGTCACGCTCGAGCTCAAACCCGACCAGGTCGCCGCGCTATCGGCAGCGCGCCAGGGCGGCACGCTGACACTCGCGCTGCGCAGCATCGTCGATGCCAACTCGGTCGACAGTACGCCCGAGGACCAGGCGAGCAAGCGGTCCGCCGGGATCAACGTGATCCGCTACGGCGTACAGGCGCGGCAACTGACGTCACAGAAGTGATGGGGACATGATGAACTATGGGGATGATCGGACGGGCATGCGCATTCGGGGGAATCGCGCGCGCTCAGTCTGGACGGGGACGATGCTGATCCTGGGGCTCATCGCAGCCCCCGATGTCGTCAGCGCCGCAGATGCGCCGGTCGGCGACCAGGCGCCGATGCAGGCAGCGGATCTCGATGTGTCGCCGGTCGGGACGATCGTGCCGGCGAAGACGCGCTTCCTGTCGCTCGGCGTCGGCAAGTCCGCCGTCATCGACCTGCCGCGCGACGTCAAGGACGTGCTGGTCGCCGATCCCAAGATCGCCAATGCCGTGATCCGCTCGGCCCAACGCGCCTATATCATCGGCGGACAGGTCGGCCAGACCAACGTCGTGTTCTTCGCTGCCGACGGCCAGCAGGTGGCCGCCTACGACATCGCGGTGAAGCGCGATCTCAACGGCATGCGCACGGCGCTGCGTCAGGCGCTGCCGGGCGTGCAGATCGAAGGCGTCGGCGACAGCGTGATGCTGACCGGCTCGGTGTCGAGCCCGGTCGAGGCCCAGCAGGCCGGCGACGTCGCCGCCAAACTGGTCGGCGGCTCCGAGAAGGTGGTCAACAACATCGTCGTGCGCGGCCGCGACCAGGTGATGCTCAAGGTCGTCGTCGGCGAAGTGCGCCGCGATATCGTCAAGCAGCTGGGCGTCGATCTCAGTGCCAGCCTGAACGCCGGCACCGCGGTGGTGAACTTCAACAATTCCAACCCGTTCTCGGTCAGCGGCGGACCGATCGTCAGCAACAACGGATTAGGTGTGGCCGGCATCACCAAGGGCTTCGCGACCGTCAGCGCCACGATGCGCGCGATGGAAAGCGCCGGTGTCATGCGCACGCTCGCCGAGCCGAGCCTGACCGCGATCTCCGGCGAATCCGCCACCTTCATCGCCGGCGGCGAATTCCCCATTCCGTCGGGCTACGCCTGCGATCCCGTCACCCACGTTTGTACCACCCAGATCACCTACAAGAAGTTCGGCATCTCCCTGAACTTTACCCCCGTCGTACTGAGCGAGGGCCGGATCAGCCTGCGCGTGATGACCGAGGTGTCGGAGCTGTCGAACCAGAGCGCCATCACGGTGACCCAGGCGCTGTCCTCGAGCTCGAGCAACTCGATCACCATCCCCTCGATCCAGACCCGCCGCGCCGAAACGACGCTGGAAATTCCCTCGGGCGGTTCGATGGCGATGGCCGGCCTGATCCAGCAGCAGACCAAACAGGCGATCAACGGCCTGCCTGGCGTCGACCAGGTGCCGATCATCGGTGCGCTGTTCCGCAGCCAGGACTTCGTCAACAACGAGACCGAGCTGATGGTGATCGTGACGCCCTATGTGGTGCGCGCGGTGGCTCAGAAGGAACTGTCCCGGCCCGACGACGGCTTCGCGCCGGCCTCTGACGCCCAGACGGCGCTGCTCGGCCGCATGAACCGCCTCTATGGCATCGCGCGCCGCGTCGATCCGATCGCGGGCACGCCCGGTGATTTCGGCTTCATCATCGACTGATGACGAACGGACGACTTGGGGCAAGCGGCAGAGACGGGCGAGAGACGGGGCACGAGGGGATGAAGCGATGACGAAGACCATGGCCGATCGACGTCGCAGGTTGAGCGTCGCGCTGGCGCTGACGGGGCTCTCCGTCATGTTGGGCGCCTGCAACACCACCGGCGAGATCGTCACTCAGACGGTGCCGACCGACTATCGCCAGCGTCACCCGATCGCGGTCGAGGAAGCCAAGAAGTCGATCGTCATCTTCGTCGGCAAGGCTCGCGGCGGCCTCTCGGCCGCGCAGCACGCGGACGTCGCCGGCATTGCCCGGGACTGGGTGCGCGAAGGCACCGGCTCGGTCGTCGTCGACGTCCCCGCCAACGCCGCGAATTCGCGGGCGGCGGCAGCGACCTATCACGAGATCCGTTCCGTGCTCGCATCCGTCGGCGTGCCCTCGCGTGCCATCGTCCAGCATCCCTATCGGCCGGAGGATCCCGGACTACTGCCCACCATCCGCCTGAGCTATTCCCGGATCGCCGCAGTCGCCGGCCCCTGCGGGCTGTGGCCGGAAGATATCGGCCCCTCCATCCTCGACCCCGGCTACAACGAGAACCAGCCTTATTTCAATCTGGGCTGCGCCAGCCAGCGCAACCTCGCGGCAATGATCGACAATCCAGCCGACCTCGAGCAGCCGCGGTCCGAGACGCCAGCCTATAACGCACGGCGTGACATCGCCTTCGAGCGCTATCGCAAGGGCATGCCGATCGCGACCACCAATTCAGACGCCGACAAGGCCAAACTCAGCGATACAGGCAGATGACACGCGTCCACGACGAAGAAGCGGACGATCCGCAGCACCCCGAGGAACACATTGCGCCGGTTCCTCGCATCTCCGTGCAAGCCTTTTGCGAGACCGAGCAGACGCTCGCCGCGGTGACCGCGGCCGGGCAGGATCGCCGTCTCGCCAAGGCGCATCTCACCGCCAAGGACGGCGGCCTCGCGGCGGCCATCGAAGTCTATGAAACGATGCCGACGCCGAACGTCATCGTGATCGAATCCGACGGCACGCGCGACATTCTCGAGGGCCTCGACGACCTCGCCGGCGTCTGCGATCCCGGCACTCGTGTGGTGGTGATCGGCAATCCCAGCGACACCGCGCCCTATCGCGAGCTGGTCCGCCGCGGCGTCAACGACTATGTGGTGGGACCGGTCGAAACGCTCGACGTCGTCCGCTCGATCTGCAGCCTGTTCTCGGCGTCCGAAACCATTATCACCGGCCGCGTCATCGCGGTGGTCGGCGCCAAGGGCGGTGTCGGTGCCTCTACCGTCGCGCACAATGTGGCCTGGACCATCGCCCGCGACCTCGCGCTCGATTCCGTCGTGATCGATCTCGACCTCGCCTTCGGCACTGCAGGTCTCGACTACAACCAGGACCCGGTACAGGGCATCGCCAATGCCGTGCTGTCGCAGGATCGGCCGGACACGGCCCTGATGGAGCGCCTGCTCTCCAAATGCACCGAGCGTCTTAGCCTGCTTGCTGCGCCTGCCACGCTTGACCGCGTCTACGATTTCGGCGCGGAGGCCTTCGATGCGGTGTTCGACACGCTGCGCATGACGACGCCCTGCATCGTGCTCGACGTTCCCCACCAATGGTCGGGCTGGACGCGGCGTGCGCTGGTCAACGCGGACGACATCGTGATCGTGGCCGAGCCCGATCTTGCGAACCTGCGCAACACCAAGAACATGCTGAACGTGTTGAAGGCGGCGCGGCCGAACGACCGGCCACCGCTCTACTGCATCAACCAGGTCGGCATGCCCAAGCGGGCGGAGATCGAGGTCAAGGCATTCGCCAAGACCATGGAGAGCCAGCCGATCGCGGTGATCCCGTTCGATTCAAAGCTGTTCTCGACCGCGGCCAACAATGGCCAGATGATCGCGGAGGTCTCCAAGAGCCACCGCACCACCGAGCTGTTCCAGAACGTGGCGAACCGCCTCGCCGGGCGGGGCGAGGTGAAGAAGCCGAAGCGCTCGCTGCTCGGGCCGCTGTTGAAGAAGCTGAAGGGCAGGTCGGGGCGCGCGTCAGCCCCGCATCGCAAGGCGTCCTGAGCAAGGCTTCCTAAGCAAGGCTTCCTGACGCGCGCGGGCGGGTTACTTCTCCGCCCGCTGCTGCTTCTTCACCAGCAACTGCCGCAGCGCCGTGACCTTTGCCGCCGCTTGATCCGGCGGCAGGTCCGCCTTCACGATGGTTTCGGCCTCGGCCTGCTTTCCTTCCAGTCCCAGCACGAGCGCGAGATTGGCGCGCACGCGGGAATCGGCGGGATTGCGCTCGTGCGCGCGGCGCATCGTTTCCTCTGCCCGCGGCAGATTGTTCTGCAGCATGTAGGACAGTCCGAGATTGGACAGCACCGACGGTTCGTCCGGCACGATTTTCAGTGCGGCGGCGTAGTATTGCTGCGCCTCCTCGTTGCGACCGAGCTGATCGAGCGCGGCGCCCTGCGCCGACAGGATATGCCAGTCGGGATCCTCGGGCGAATGCGCGCGACCGAGGACGTCGAACGCCTGCTGGAAACTGCCGCTGTCGGCGAGCGCGCGGCCATAGCCGGCGAGCAGCGCCTTGTTGCTGGAATGGGCGAGCACGGCCTGCTCCAGCACCGCGAGCGCCTGCGCGCGCTGGCCGGTCTGGCGCAACGCCTTGCCATATTCGAGCGCGACGTTGGGATCGCCAGGCTTGGCACGATAGCGCTCGCGCAGCGCGTCCATGTCCGGCCTCACGTCTGGCTTGGCCTCGGCCCTGACAGCCGAGTCCGACTTTCCGCCGAGCGCGCCGGTGATGTCCTCGATGCCGGTGGTCTGACAGCCGCCCAGGGCCAGGATCAGAAGCGCGGAAAACAGATATCTCGCCGGAGGAGAGGCGACGGACAAACGCTTGGACATACTCTGATCACTCGGCGACTGATCAGAGATGCTTACCGATTAACGCTAAAGTCCCGTTAAGGCGGGGCGCTTCCGAAAGCTCAGTCGGTGAATTCAGCGCCGAACTCGCAGCCGATGCGCCAGCGCAGGCGGCACTGGCGGGAATAGTCGGGCGCGAAGATGATGGTGAATTGCGGCGGCACTTCCAGAAATTCCGCCACCACTTTCACGCCGCCGTCCGAAATATCCGTGATCGTGCAGTCCCGCGGCAGCGAACCCGCGCCAAAATGAATTTTGGCGAGCCGCGTGCACATCCGTCGTTCGCTTCTCCGGCGATTTGCAAGCATCTGAATTGTTCACCCGTTAGACCACGGCCCATCCCGCAGCCCTAGGAGTAGCGGACATTCGTTGGAATGTGCTGAGCAGAGCAGCTTGCATTCGAGGCGTAGTGTCTTCGACGTGTTTACGATCGGTTAGGACCTTCCGGCCCTCTCGACCCGTTCCCGTATTGTTCTTGCAAGAACTGGCCCGCTCTGCTACCCCTAATTGTGCAAAAGGGCAGGCTGGTTCGGGCATGGTTCAGCGGGTTTCTACCGTCGCCTTTGAGGGGATCGAGGCCCGTGCGGTCGACGTGCAGGTGCAGGTCGCGCCCGGTCTGCCGGCCTTCGCGATCGTCGGTCTCCCGGACAAGGCGGTGTCGGAGGCGCGCGAGCGGGTCCGCTCGGCGCTGATCGCCTCTGGGCTGGCGCTGCCGGCGCGGCGGATCACCGTCAATCTCGCGCCCGCCGATCTGCCCAAGGAGGGCAGCCATTATGACCTGCCGATCGCGCTCGGGCTGATGGGGGCGATCGGCGCGATCCCACCGGATGCGCTGAGCGGCTTCACCGTTCTGGGCGAGCTTGGTCTCGACGGATCGATCGCGCCGGTGGCCGGCGTTCTTCCCGCCGCGATCGGCGCCAATGTGCGCGAGGAGGGGCTGATCTGTCCGGCGGCTTGCGGCTCGGAAGCGGCATGGGCGAGCCCGGACATCCAGATCATCGCCGCAAGTTCGCTGATCCAGATCGCCAACCATTTCAAGGGCACGCAGGTGCTGTCGCGGCCGGTGCCGAAGGTGCACGAAGCCGCCGCCTCGCCGCTCGACCTGCGCGACATCAAGGGCCAGGAGAGCGCCAAGCGGGCGCTGGAGATCGCGGCCGCCGGCGGTCATCACCTGCTCATGATCGGCGCGCCCGGCGCCGGCAAATCGATGCTGGCGGCACGCCTGCCCTCGATCCTGCCGCCGCTGTCACCGGGCGAGTTGCTCGAAGTCTCGATGATCGCCTCTGTCGCCGGCGAGATCGAGGGCGGCGCACTGACGGCGCGGCGGCCGTTTCGATCGCCGCATCATTCCGCCAGCATGGCCGCGCTCACTGGCGGCGGCATGCGCGCACGGCCAGGCGAGATCTCGCTCGCGCATCAGGGCGTGCTGTTCCTCGACGAGCTCCCCGAATTCGATCCGCGCGTGCTGGATTCGCTGCGCCAACCGCTGGAGAACGGCGAGGTCTCGGTGTCCCGCGCCAATCACCGCGTCACCTATCCCGCACGCTTCATGCTGGTCGCGGCGATGAATCCGTGCCGCTGCGGCAATGCGTTCGAGCCCGGCTATGCCTGCAAGCGCGGCCGCATCGATCGCTGCACCGGCGACTACCAGGCTTGCATCTCGGGACCACTGATGGACCGCATCGATTTGCGCATCGAGGTTCCCGCGGTGACCGCGGCCGATTTGATCCTGCCGCCGCCGGCGGAGGGCTCGGCCGAAGTCGCCGCGCGCGTGGCCGCCGCGCGCGACATCCAGCTCGCACGCTACGCGGACGCCGGCCTGCCGAAGGTCCGCACCAATGCCGAAGCGCCGGCCTCGGTGCTGGAGGAGATCGCTAAGCCGGATGCGCAAGGCCAGAAGCTGCTGCGCGACGCCGCCGAGACCATGCGGCTGTCGGCGCGCGGCTATCACCGCGTGCTGCGGGTGGCGCGCACGCTGGCCGATCTCGACGGCGCCGACAGGATCGGCCGGCTGCATCTCGCCGAGGCTTTGTCCTACCGCGCACTCGCGGAGGATGTGCGCCAGTTGGCCTGAGCGATGCGCCGCCGCAGCGTTCTCGACAACATCACCATGCCCGAGATTGAACCATGACCGACGTCAATGCCTGCACCATCAGATTTGTCCGCCCGTCCCAATATGCCGATCGGCTGAGGTCGTACGAGTTGTGGGTCAACGGGACCAGCGTTGGGAAGCTTGCGCGCAACGGCGCGTTGGAGATCACGCTGCCGGCCGGTGCCTGCACGATCGAGGCGACCATCGATTGGGGCAGGAGCCAGCCGCTCATCGTTCGCACCACTCCCGGCCAAACCGTCGAGATCGAGGTCAGGAACAGGTGGGGCGCCTGGGCAGCGCTGTGGGCGATCAGCTTCGGCAAGAACAGCTATTTGGTTCTCACTGAAGTCGAGCGAAAAACGAACAGAAGCGCTTAACCGACTGAGATTCTCATCCCCCGATACCGGCATCAACCCGGCGGTAACGAGTTTCCTTTACGCTCTGCAAACCATAAGGCCCATCAGTTCCCCGTACAGGGCCTGGCGAGTAGCGTGTCATGTTGCGTTTCAAGATCCTGGCCTCGGTCGTTCCCCTGTTGGCGGCCGCGGTGTTCGCGCGGAGCGAGATCGGATCGGTCTCGCATCCCTGCATCGCCCTCGGCGACACCTCGGTCGAGCTGACGTCGCTGTTCTGGACCGCCGGCGTGCATGTCGCCTTCACCGATGATCCCGCGCGCGCCACGGTGCGGGTTCAGATCACCGAGGATGCGGACGCTGCCGACTTCGCCGTTGTCGACGATGGCCCCGGTTCGGAATCGGAGTCCTGCCAGGCCAACCCTTCGACTCGCCTGATCTCGATTGCCGCGCAGCCCGTCGACGGCGGTCAGGTGGTCTATCTCTCCACCGAGGGGCCGGCGGATTACCGGGTCTATGTGCGCTCGAAAACCTTCTCGCAGCGCGAGGCGGCGGCGCTGATCGTCGGCGCCCGCGACGGCCACCGCCATCTCCAGGCGGCCTCGCTTTGAACCGCCTCGCTTTGCGCCGTTAACGTCTCGTCAACCCTGTTTGGAGGCGGTCGCAGGGCCTCAAACTGTTCGCAAGGTCGGCGGCACATCGTCGTTTACAGCGAGCACAGGTTTTTACGAAAAGAGTCGGGTCGGTGGCGATGGATCGGACGTTCCGGATCAAGGTGCGCATGCGTCGCTTCAGGCGACAGTACCCACGAATCGCCTTCGCGATCCGCTCCTTCATGATCTTCTCGGCGACCTTCGGCGGCGCCTATGGGTTTGTCTCCGGCAGCCGGTCCGAGACGTCCGGCTACGATCCCAATGCGTTTGCGATCGGCGTCAGCTTCCTGTTCGCGCTCGCCTGCCTCGGCCTCGCCACGCTGAGCATGCGCCTGCGCTTCGTCAACAAGCGGATGCGTGCGCTGGCTGCCCACAACGAAACGCTGATCGACCGCAATTGGGAGCTGAAGGAGGCCGAGGAGCGCGCTCGCAGCCTGTTCGAACAGCAGGGCGATCTGATCGTGCTGCGCGACACAAGCGGCCGCATCACCTTCGCCAACGACGCCTATTGCGCGCTTGCCGGACAGGCGCGCGGCGCGCTGGTCGGCACGTGCTTTGATTTCGACGTACTGGAGCAGGGCGACAGCGCCCGCGAGAGCAACGGAACGCGGATTCACGACCAGAAGATCGCAACCCCGCTCGGCGCGCGCTGGATCGCCTGGCGCGAAGGCTATGTCCGCCTCGACGCCGGCCAGGCCGCCGAATTGCAAAGCGTCGGACGCGACGTCACCGACCGCACCGAGACCGAGCGTGCGCTGTCCGAGGCCCGCGATCAGGCCGACGCCGCCAACCGGGCCAAATCGCGCTTCCTGGCGATGGCGTCGCACGAGATCCGCACGCCGCTCAACGGCATCATCGGTATGGGCGGGCTGCTGCTCGACACCACGCTGACGCCGGAGCAGTCGACCTACGCCAGGGCCGTGAAGACCTCGGGCGAAGCGCTGATGGCGCTGATCGAGGAGTTGCTCGACTATTCCAAGATTGAAGCCGGCAAGCTCGATCTCGAGCAGCGTCCTTTCGCGCTCTCGGCCCTGATCGAGGACATCACCGAGCTGCTCGCGCCGCGCGCGCAGGCGAAACAGCTCGAGATCGCCGCCTATGTCGACGAGCGGCTGCCGCTCGAAGTGGTCGGCGACGCCGCGCGGCTGCGCCAGGTGCTGCTCAACCTCGCCGGCAACGCCATCAAGTTCACGGCGAGCGGCGGCGTCGCGCTGATCGTCGAGCCCGGCATCTGGCCGAACGAAATCAGCTTTCTGGTGCGCGACACCGGGATCGGCATCGCAGCCGACGCGCAACAGCGCATCTTCCGCGAATTCGAGCAGGCCGACGAACGCGTCGCCCGCACCTATGGCGGCACCGGCCTCGGTCTCGCCATCAGCGAGCGCATCGTCAAGCGCATGGGCGGCCGCATCACACTCGCGAGCGAGCCGGGCAAGGGTTCGACCTTCGAGGTCTCAGTCCCGCTGGCATCATCCTCCGCCGGCGCGGAGCAGACGGCGTTCCCGAGTCCCGACCTCACAGGCAAGTCGATCCTGCTGATTGCCGACGGCATCGAGGCGTCACTGATCGCGCGGCGGCTGGAGCGCTGGGGCGGCCAGACCTGCATGGTGACGGACGCCGCGGTGGCGGAAGCGCTGCTGCCGGAACGCTCATGGCATTCGGTGCTGATCGATCGCGCGTTCGGCGCTGCCATCGCCGACCGCCTCGGCGAAGCCGCACGCAGCCATGCAACGCAACGCCTCGTGCTGCTGACGTCCGGCTCGCGCCACGAGAAACTCTCGCCGGCCTTCACCGGCTTCCTGGTGAAGCCGCTGCGCGCGGCCTCACTCGCCGCACGCCTCGCGCTGGCCCCGGAGGTCGCCTCGCCCGATCTCGCGCCGGAGCCATCGGCCCCATCCACCGGCGCGGTACCGGCGAAAGGCCTCTCGGTTCTCGTCGCCGAGGACAACGAGATCAATGCGCTGTTGATGCGCTCGCTGCTAACGAAACTCGGTCACCGCGTCATCATCGCGATCAATGGCGAGGCCGCGCTGGAATCCTGGCTCGGCGCGTCCTCGGCCGGCACGCCCTATGATCTCGTGCTGATGGACATCCAGATGCCGCAGCTCGACGGCATCGAAACGACAAAACGCATCCGTGCGCATGAGGCGGCCAAAGGCGGCCACCACACGCCGATCCTCGCGCTCACCGCCAATACGCTGGTGGAAGATCGCTACGCCTGCTTTGAAGCGGGCATGAACGGGTTTCTGATCAAGCCGCTCGATCGCGAGAAGCTGGAAGAGGCGCTGGCCGGACTGGCGGCGGCGCGGCAGCTGACGGTCTAGGGGAATCCCTCCGCCGTCATTGCGAGGAGCCCTTGCGACGAAGCAATCCAGACTGTCTCCGCGGAAAGATTTCTGGATTGCTTCGCTTCGCTCGCAATGACGAGTGGGAGGCCTACAGCCTGCGCAGCGCCACGCTCGCCACCGTGTGGTCGGCGCCCTTCTTCAGAATCAGGGTCGCGCGGGGGCGGGTCGGAAGGATATTGTCCTCGAGATTGGCGAGGTTGGTGCGTTCCCAGATCGCGATCGCGGTGGCGGTGGCTTCCTCGTCCGACAACAGCGCGTAGCGGTTGAAGTACGATTTTGGATTGGTGAACGCGGTGTCGCGCAGCGACAGGAAGCGCCTGATGTACCACTGCCGCAGCGCGGCCTCGTCGGCGTCGATATAGACCGAGAAATCGAAGAAGTCGGACACCACGGGCACGGCCTTGCCGTCGCGCGGCAGCTTGCCGGTCTGCAGCACGTTGACGCCCTCGACGATCAGGATGTCGGGCTGGTCGATCTCGGCCCATTGGTTCGGCACGATGTCGTAGGTCAAATGCGAATAGACCGGCGCGCGCACATGGCGGCGGCCGGCCTTGATGTCGGAGAGGAAGCTGAGCAGCAGCGGCAGGTCGTAGCTTTCCGGAAAACCCTTCTTCTGCATGATGCCCTGCCGCTCCAGCACGGCGTTGGGATACAGAAATCCGTCGGTGGTGATCAGCTCGACTTTTGGACGCGGCGACCAGCGCGCCAGCAGCGCCTGAAGCACGCGGGCCGTGGTGGATTTTCCAACCGCGACCGAACCGGCGACGCCGATGATGTAGGGCATCTTGCGGTCGCGGATGTTGAGGAACTGGCGCTCCGCGTAATAAAGCCGCTGCATCGCATCGACATAGATCGACAGCAGGCGCGACAGCGGCAGGTAGATGTCCTCGACCTCCTGCAAGTCGAGGCGGTCGTGCAGCGAGCGCAGCCGGTCGAACTCGCCCGGCTCCAGCGTCATCGGCGTGTCGTCGCGCAGTCGCGACCACTCCTCACGCGTATAGACGCGGTAAGGATTATACTGCTGCTCGGGTGCGCGGATATCCATGACGCGACTCTCCACCTCGGCTAGCTGCCGCCCTTGCGCGACGCCTTTTCTTCCAACCCTGACATATTGGTCCGCTTGTCCAATGCGGCCTCGACCTCTTCCAGCTTTACGCCGCGGGCCTTGAGCAGCACAAGGAAATGATAGAGCAGGTCGGCGCCTTCGGCGATCAGATGCGCGCGATCGTTTTCGACTGCTGCGATTACGGTTTCGACTGCTTCCTCACCGAACTTCTTGGCGCAATGTTCGGCGCCCTTGTCGAGGAGCTTGCGGGTATAGGACGCCTCGCCACCCGCTGCCGCGCGGGCGTCGATGGTCTCGGCCAGATCGTGGATCGTGAAACGCGGCATACAAAATACTCGGAAAACGCGCCTTGGCCGATGATTGGCCGGTTATCTGGCGGGATAAGCCGATCCCCGCCAATCATGTAGCATTTTTAGGAACGGGAGTCGTCAGGCATCGAGGCGCATGGGCAACCCGCGCCGGGACATGTGCTCCTTGGCTTCGCGGACGGTGAATTCCCCGAAGTGGAAGATCGAGGCGGCCAACACGGCGGTGGCGTGGCCGTCGCGAATACCGTCGACGAGGTGGTCGAGATTGCCGACGCCGCCCGAAGCGATCACGGGAACGGGAATGCTGTCGGCGATCGCCCGGGTCAGCGGGATGTCAAAACCCTGCCGCGTGCCGTCGCGGTCCATCGAGGTGAGCAGGATTTCACCGGCGCCGAGCGAGACCACCTCCTGGGCATATTCGATGGCGTCGATGCCGGTCGAGTTGCGGCCGCCATGGGTGAAGATCTCCCAGCGCTCCCCGCCACCGGCGCGCTTGACCCGCTTGGCGTCGATCGCGACCACTACGCACTGCCCGCCGAATTTCTCGGCGGCTTCCTTGACGAACTCGCGCCGCGACACCGCGGCGCTGTTGATCGAGACCTTGTCGGCGCCCGCGCGCAGGAGGGTCTTGATGTCGTTGACCTCACGCACGCCGCCGCCCACGGTGACGGGCATGAAGCAGGCTTCCGCGGTGCGCCGGACCACGTCCAGCATGATGCCGCGATTCTCATGGGTCGCGGTGATGTCGAGGAAAGTGAGCTCGTCGGCGCCGGCAGCGTCGTAGGCGATCGCCGCTTCGACGGGGTCACCGGCATCACGCAGGTCGACGAAGTTGACGCCCTTGACGACCCGGCCGTCCTTGACGTCGAGGCAGGGGATCACGCGCACCTTGAACATCGGATGTCTCCTAGGCCGCGGCGCGGATCAGGGTGAGGGCGGCTGAGGGATCGAGCCGGCCATCGTAAAGCGCGCGACCGGCGATCGCGCCGGCGAGCTTTTTCGCGCGCGGCGTCAGCATCGCCTTGACGTCCTCGATCGAGGCGAGGCCGCCGGAGGCGATCACGGGAATCGAGATCGCATCCGCCAGCGCAATGGTCGCATCGAGATTCAGGCCCTTGAGCAGGCCGTCGCGCGCGATGTCGGTGAAGATGATGGCGGCGACGCCGGCATCCTCGAAACGCCGTGCGATCTCCAGCACCGTTACCTGCGAGGTCTCGGCCCAGCCTTCGACCGCGACCTTGCCGTCACGTGCGTCGAGCCCGACCGCGACGCGGCCGGGGAATTTCCTGGCAGCAGCCTTCACCAATTCTGGGTCGCGCACCGCGGCGGTGCCGATGATGACACGGGTGATGCCCTTGTCGAGCCAGGCTTCGACAGTCGCGAGATCGCGAATGCCGCCACCGAGCTGCACCGGAATCGTGATCGTCTTCAGCATCGCCTCGACGGCCTGCGCGTTCACAGGCTTGCCGGCAAAGGCGCCGTCGAGATCGACAACGTGGAGATACTCAAAGCCCTGCGCGACGAAGCTCTCGGCCTGCGCGGCGGGATTGAGATTGAATACGGTCGCACGCGCCATGTCGCCCTGTTCGAGGCGCACGCATTGGCCGTTCTTGAGGTCGATCGCAGGAAAGAGAATCATGATTGAGCCAGGATTTTTCTGCGCGAACGGTGCGCTCCCTCCCCCCTTGTGGGGGAGGGCTGGGGAGAGGGGTAAGCCACGGGCACCACCGTTGCGGCTACCCCCCTCCCGAATGCTTCGCATTCGACCTCCCCCACAAGGGGGGAGGTAACAAGAGCAGCGGCCATCACGGTTTCCATCGCAAGAAGTTCGAGATCAGGGCCAGACCAAAGCGCTGGCTCTTCTCGGGGTGAAACTGCGTTCCGATCGCCGTGTCCTTGCCGACGATCGCGGTGACGGGCCCGCCGTAATCGGCGCGCGCAAGCACGTCCGCTTCGTTGGCGGCGTTGAGGTGGTAGGAGTGCACGAAATAGGCGTGCTGGCCCTTGGGGCCGAGCGGCAGCCCGTCCAGCACCGGATGCTCGCGCAGCACATCAAGCGTATTCCAACCCATGTGCGGGATCTTGAGGCTCTCGTCGCGCGGCGTGATCTTCTCGACGTCGCCGCCGATCCAGTTCAGGCCTTGCGTGATCACGTGCTCTTTGCCGCGGGTGGCGAACAGCTGCATGCCGACGCAGATGCCGAACATCGGCCGCGCCTTGACGCGCACCGCCTCGGTGATCGCCTCGACCATGCCGTTGACGGCATCGAGCCCACGCCGGCAATCGGCGAAGGCGCCGACGCCCGGCAGCACCAGACGGTCGGCGCCGTAGGCCTGGTCCGGATCGCTGGTGACGAACACCTTTTGCGGATTGTCCATGCTGCGCGCGGCGCACTCGAACGCCTTGGCGGCCGAATGCAGATTGCCGGAACCGTAATCGATGATGGCGACGCTCATCTTGACCCTCCCGGTTCTGGAAACAAACCAATGATGCCACCTGCCGGCATCGGCGGCGGGTTGGAGAATTGCTGACCCGGCACGTTGCGGGTCGGCGGCGGGCCGCCGCGATCGACGGCCCATTGATCGTTGACGATGCCGCGCTGCTTCTGGCTCCAGCGCTCGAAGAAACGGCGCTCGGCGGTGTCCTCGTCGTCGGAAATCACCACGTCGAGCTGCCGCCATTTACCGCGCGACAGCGTCCAGCGGCGCAGGCTCGAGGCCTCGAATCCCATCAGGAGCGCGACGATGACGTCGGCGAAGAAGATCGAGGAACGGCCGACGCCGAGGCTGGATAGCCCGACGTTGAACGCGGCAACGAAGATCAGCCAGCCAATCAGCGCCAGCCACAGCCGATTCCACAGCAGCCAGAGCGGGCCGAAGATCATCGCCCAGAAATGGAAGCCGTCGCGCACGAAGACGAACTTGTCGGTCGCGCGCAGATCCGCTCCGGCAGGGGAGGGAGCATGAACTGTGTAGACGGACATGGCGATGCCCCGTTCCCAAGAATTCAGTGATACCGCAAACGGCGCGTGCCGCGGGCCGAAAGACGTCAGCCGCCGAGCGAGCCCTTGGTGGACGGGATTTCGCCCACCGCCTTCGGATCGATCGCGACGGCGGTGCGCAGCGCCCGTGCCAGACCCTTGAAGCAGGACTCGGCGATATGGTGGCTGTTATCGCCATATAGGGTTTCGACGTGAAGAGTCACGCCGGCGTTCATGGCAAAGGCCTGGAACCACTCGCGCACCAGCTCGGTGTCGAACTCGCCGATCTTGTCGCGAGGGAAGTCGGCCTTGAACACCAGGAAAGGGCGGCCCGAGATGTCGATCACCACGCGTGACAGCGTCTCGTCCATGGGCATGTGCACGCCAGCATAGCGGGTGATGCCCGCCATGTTGCCGAGCGCCTGCTTGATGGCCTGGCCGAGCGCGATGCCGGTGTCTTCGGTGGTATGGTGATGATCAATGTGCAAATCGCCGACCGCCTTGACCGTGAGGTCGATGCGGGAATGGCGGGCGAGGAGATCGAGCATATGGTCGAAAAAGCCGATGCCGGTCGCGATATTGGACACGCCGGTGCCATCGAGGTTCACGGTGACCTCGATGTCGGTTTCCTTGGTCTTGCGCTTGATCGTCGCGGTGCGCATCAAAACTGGCTTTCATCCTCGTTCGGGGCCGAAAACGCCGGTCTTTTAACAGCCAAATGACGCCTTCGCTACTGCGGCAACGGCCGGCCCGGCCTCTACTTCTGCCTATGGTGAGCGAAATTGGGCCCGGAGCGGCCCGTTGTGCCCCCGCTCCCGACCGCCTAAATCAGCCCGGACAACGAGGATCATTCATGCAGGCTTCCCAGAACAGCTCGCCGGTCTGGCACGGCACCACGATTTTGACGGTCCGCAAGGGCGGCACGGTGGTGGTCGGCGGCGACGGCCAGGTCTCGATCGGCCAGACCGTGATCAAGTCCAACGCCAGGAAGGTCCGGAAACTCGGCAAGGGCGATGTCATCGGCGGCTTTGCCGGCGCTACGGCCGACGCCTTCACGCTGTTCGAGCGTCTGGAAGCCAAGCTCGAGCAATATCCGGGGCAATTGACCCGGGCCGCCGTCGAGCTCGCCAAGGATTGGCGCACCGACCGTTATTTGCGGCGGCTGGAGGCCATGATGATCGTGGCCGACAAGGACGTCTCCCTGGTGCTGACAGGCACCGGCGACGTGCTGGAGCCCGAAGCCGGCGTGATGGCGATCGGCTCCGGCGGCAATTACGCGCTGGCGGCGGCCCGCGCCCTGCTCGACACCGACAAGGACGCCGAGACCATCGTCCGCCGCTCCCTCGACATCGCCGCCGACATCTGCGTTTACACCAACCGCAACGTCACCGTCGAAGCGCTGTCGGCCGGGTAGGACTTGTGGCTGGACAGCGGACCTCCGGACTGGCTGTAACCTCTCCCGCTTGCGAGGGCTTTGCGTAAATCGCGAATCTGCGATTCTCTAAGAGACATCTGAAGAGGATCTGGGGATGGCATATCGGCAGGTGGGGCAACCGAGC
>NZ_JBEPQF010000048.1:0-47574 GCF_040547695.1 Bradyrhizobium sp. JR4.3
CGCTTTCCACGGCATCTACACCTCCCGCAGAACAAAAGCGGAAAGTGTAACCCATGTGTCCGGTACGAACTGTCACCTATGTCTCGGGTCGCTCATTATAACTCACTCACCGTCCCGGCCTAACCACCGCGACGGACTCAGATTTCTCTCAGGAACGTCTGATCGGTGCCTTTTACCCAAACGGACGTGACGACCCCGCGCGTTCTTGTTTTGGCTGCGCCGGCTAAGCCACAGCTTTCGAAATGGCATCCAGCAAGACATGCTGAGCGAACGGCTTGCGCAAATAGGCGATGCACCCGGCGTCCATCGCCTCACTGCGCGTGGCCTCGTCGTCGTTCGCGGTCATGAAGATGACGGGCCACTTCGATCCCGATGCCGTAAGCCGACGCTGCAGCTCAATTCCCGAAATTCCCCCGAGGTGAATGTCAAGCAGCAAGCAAGTTGCCGTCTGCACGCAGTCGCTCTCAAGCAACGCCTCGGCCGAGGCGAACGTACGGCTCTCGATGCCGTGGTGCGCTAACAGCCGCGCCACGCTCTTCAGAAGGCCCAGATCGTCATCGATCACGATCACGAATGTCTGCTGCGCCATCATATCCGTGTCCAGCCCTTAGGCCGTAGATGGCCCCCAAAAGGGGTCGGCCAAACGTTGATCTGGATCAATGGAATCGAGTCCGCAATGAACCTAAGACGAACGGATCGTCGCCTGTAGAGGCACTAGCGTAGGACTAGGCGCGAACGCAGGTGTGGCTTACGCATGTACACTTCCGTTGATCGCACTAAAAAGCGCAAGAAATGTCGCGAGGATCAACTCGCCAACCAGCAGGGAGATTGTCCCGGACAGCCAGCCCCATCGCACCAGTTTGAATTTCGAGAGCAGGGGCCCACAGCGCGAACGACATAGAGGCACAAAATAATGATCATGGCTGGCCCTCATCATTTGGTTGTGCTAGCGTTCCATTCGCGAGGAGGTTTCAAGAAATATCTAATATCGCCTCATAGCAACGTTTTTCACCGCGCCTAATTTCGATTCCACATACGCCGTCAGGCGTTTGATCCAGCCACGTTGCGCGTTCTCTTGCAAATGCGCGCCCAAGCTCGTGCATATGCGCTCCCTCGTGCGACCAAGCGCGAGTGCTTCAAGTCGTTCCGACGGTTTTTGACGGGGAATGATGTCATGCGTATCACAATATTGAATCAGATCTTCGGAATGCTGGCCGTGACCGCAACGCTGTGCGGGGGCGAAACAGCGCTTGCTCAAAACGCGGCTGCTCCGCCTTCCATGAAAACGATCGGCACGCCATCTGCTTCGGCCAAACCTGAAATCGTGCCCTCGCTGTTCGTGCTCAACTCCCGCGGCGCGACGTTGCAGGGCGACACTCTCACCTTGACCGGCGTAACACCCAGTTCGATCATATTCGCCGACCGTCCGGTAAGATCCGCAGGCCACCAGCCCACCGCTGATGTGATCGCAGAATGGGGATCGGGCGACGACAGCTTCGCCAAGAACCCGCCGAACGCAACCTTGTCCGTGTTCGGCAAGGACGGTTCGGTGAAGGACGCCGTCGTTGTGCTGAAAAACCCGAAGCTCGAAGGTGACAAGCTGACGTTCAACGTTCAGACCCTAGAGGGAGACATCACCGGCGCGGATGGTGGGGCAGCACTCTTTATTGATATCATCGGCCGGCCGTTCACGCCGATGTCGTTTGCCGGCGTCGCTCGCCGTTCGGCGTTTCGCGGCGCCATGTATGCCGGCGCCGCCGGTGCCGCCGCTTATGGAGCGGCTGCCTACCCTGCACCTTATGGCTACGCCCGTCCGGCCTGCGGCTATTATCCTTATCCACCCTGTTACTAAAACGAATGAATACACGGAGAGGCGCGCGCTTCCCCGCATTCAATCGACCGATTCACTTTCGATCCGCGACTGAAGGATCCTGAGCGGAAGCTGGAAACTTCCACTGGTGGTCAAGGTGAACTGAGACGGAGGCGTCATGACAATCGCCGATGCGATCTCGTCGTCGAGCCGCGAACAGCTGCTGGAGCGTTCGACCGATTTGGGCATGCTCTACGTCCCAGGCGGCACGTTCCGCATGGGTTCGGATCGACACTATCCGGAGGAGATGCCTGTCCATCGCGTGACGGTAGACGGATTCTGGATGGACCGTACGCCGGTGACCAATCGGCAATTCCGGCAGTTCGTCGAAGCGACGGGCTATGTCACTTTTGCCGAAACAGCACCGGACCCCAAGGACTATCCGGGCGCGCTGCCGCATATGCTCAAAGCGGGCTCCCTCGCATTTGCGCCGCCCAAGCGGCGCGTTGATCTGCGGAATTGGGGCGAGTGGTGGACGTTCAAATTTGGCGCCAATTGGCGGCGGCCTTACGGACCCGGCAGCTCGATCCGCGAACTGGACGAGCATCCGGTCGTGCATGTGGCTTTCAAGGACGCCGAGGCTTATGCCAAGTGGGCAGGCAAGGAGCTACCCACCGAGGCCGAGTGGGAATTCGCGGCGCGCGGCGGTCTCGACGGCGCGGAGTACGCCTGGGGCGACGAACTCATGCCCGGCGGACGCCAGATGTCCAACACCTGGCAGGGTGAGTTTCCGCACGAGAATCTGGCGACCGACGGCTATGAGCGCACGTCACCGGTGACGGCGTTTCCGCCGAACGGCTATGGCCTCCACGACCTGATCGGCAATGTCTGGGAGTGGACGAGCGATTGGTACGTGGCGAAGCATAAGGCCGATGCGCTGAAAGCCTGCTGCATCCCGGAGAACCCGCGCGGCGGGCGCGAAGATCAGAGCTACGATCGCTGCACGCCCAATATCAAGATCCCGCGCAAGGTGCTCAAGGGCGGGTCGCATCTCTGCGCGCCCAACTATTGCCGTCGCTACCGGCCGGCGGCACGCCATCCCGAGCCGGTCGACACATCGGCAAGTCACGTTGGATTCCGCTGCATCAAACGAGAGGGCAAATCCCATGATCGATGAACAAAACAGGCTCCGATTGAAACAGAGGTGGCTGTTGGCCACCGGTCTTGCGAGCCTGCTCATCACTTTGCCGAGCCTCCTCGCAGTGACGGCAGCGGCCCAGCAAATTACGGGTACGCCGGGCACACCCGGCGCCACGATGACACTCGACGGCAAGCAGCTTCCGCCCGAGCCTCCGAAATTCGGTGGCGTGATCAAGGAGGATGCCACGGATTCCAAGCCATACTGGCCACCGTCGGTCGTGCCGCCTAAAGGCGCGCCAAACGTGCTGTTGATCATGACAGACGACCAAGGTTATGGCGTGTCCGGCACGTTCGGCGGCGTCATTCCGACGCCGAGCATGGATCGCATTGCCAACGCGGGCCTGCGCTATACCCAGTTTCACTCGACGGCGCTTTGCTCGCCGACGCGGGCAGCGCTGATCACCGGCCGCAACCACCATTCGGTCGGATTTGGCGTGATCGGCGAGATGTCCACCGGCTATCCGGGCTATGATTCCGTCATCGGCCCCGAGAGCGCGACGATCGGAACGATTCTTCGCGACAACGGATATGCCACGTCGTGGTTTGGCAAGAACCACAACACCCCGAGCTACCTGTACAGTGCCGCGGGCCCCTTCGATCAATGGCCAGTCGGAATGGGGTTCCAGTACTTTTACGGATTCATGGGCGGCGAGACCGACCAGTGGACGCCTTATCTCTTCCGCAACACGACTCAGATTTCTCCATGGCTTGGCAAGCCCGGCTACAACCTAATCACCGACATGGCGGACGAGGCCATCGGCTACATGAACAGCCTGAACGCGGCCGCGCCCGACAAGCCGTTCTTCGTCTATTACGTGCCTGGCGGCACCCATTCGCCACATCAGCCAAAGAAGGAATGGATCGACAAATTCAAGGGTAAGTTCGACATGGGTTGGGAGAAGTTGCGCGATCAAATCTTCGCCAACCAGAAGCGGCTTGGAGTCATCCCGGCGAACACCCAGCTCACGGCCTGGCCGGATACCCTGCCGAAATGGGACTCGCTCTCATTGATACAAAAGAAGCTGTATGCGCGCGAAGCCGAAGTGTTTGCCGGCTACGCGGCCTATACCGACAACGAAATCGGCCGCGTCATCCAGGCGGTCGAGGACATGGGCAAGCTCGACAACACGCTGATCATCTATATCAGCGGCGACAACGGTACTAGCGCCGAGGGTACGCTTGAGGGCACCCCGAACCAGATGACGGCCTACAACGGCGTTCTGAAACTCCCTGAGGCCGAGCTGATGCTACATTATGAGAATTGGGGCTCCGACAAGACGTACCCGCATATGTCGGTGGCGTGGTCATGGGCATTCGATGCGCCCTTCATGTGGACCAAGCAGGTGGCCTCGCATTTCGGCGGCACCCGGCAAGGCATGGCCATCTCGTGGCCCGACCACATCAAGGACGTCGGCGGTCTCCGCAGCCAATTCCATCACATCATCGACATCGTACCGACCATCCTAGAGGCCGCGGGCATCCCGGCGCCGACGACGGTGAATGGCATAACGCAAAAGCCCATCGAGGGCATCAGCATGGCCTATACGTTTGACCGGGCCAACGCCAACGCACCGTCAAAGCGCGATACGCAGTATTTCGAGATGTTTGCAAATCGCGGCATCTACCACGATGGCTGGTATGCATGCACGACGCCGCCTGCGCCGCCATGGCTTCTGGGAACGGCAAAGCTGCCTGACATCAACAATTACAAATGGGAGCTTTACAATATCGCCGAGGACTTCTCGCAATCCAACGACCTCGCAGCCAAGAATCCCGACAAGCTGAAGGAGCTGCAAGCAGTGTTCATAAGTGAGGCTGCAAAATACCAGGTCTTGCCGTTGGACAATTCGGTCCTGCCGCGACTCGTCACGCCGCGTCCGAGTGCGACCGCCGGGCGAACTGAATTTACCTACAAGGGCGTAAATCCCGGCATCCCCGCCGAGAACGCACCCAGCATCATGAACAAGGACTACAAGATCACCGCCGATATAACGGTCTCAAACGGTGGCGCTGAAGGAATGATCGTGACCCTCGGCGGCCGATTCAGCGGCTATGGCCTCTATCTGCTGAAGGGCAAGCCGGTCTTTGTCTACAACATGCTGGATTTGAAACGCTACCGCTGGGAAGCCGGCGTGGGCGCGCGGGACTGGTTGGGCTCGGCGCTGAAACCGGGCAAGCACACCATCGTGTTCGATTTCAAATATGACGGGCCGGGCTTTGGCAAGGGTGGCACCGGGGTACTCTCGGTGGACGGCAAGGAGGTTTCCCGCCAGTCGATCCCGCACTCGATTGCGTTCCTGATGGCGATCGACGAGTCCTTCGACGTCGGCCTCGACAGCCGCACCGGAGTGGATGACAGCTACAAGCTGCCGTTCCAGTTCACCGGGAAGATCGACAAGCTGACGTTCAAGCTTGGACCAACGCAGCTGTCTGGTGATGATCAAAAGCTTATGCGTCATGCACTCGAAAAAGCGAGGGACTGAGCGAGACAAGCTCACACAATGCTTGCCCTACATCTTGGACAGAATAGACTGAGCAGCGAGCACGTGCGCGAAATATAACCACACAGCTTTTACATGGAGTGCTGGCGGTGGATTCTTCATTCGGCGCGTTGGATGCGTTCGCGTTTGTCGTGTTTGCTGTTCTGATCCTTGTTGGCGTCATCATTGTCGTCAATCTGGGCAAACTTCCAGGTCAGCTCGCACACAAATGGAATCATCCGCAGGCCGGCGCGATCAATGCCATGAGCTGGATCGGGATCGCGACCGGCGGGTTGCTGTGGCCGGTGGCGTTCATATGGGCGTTCACGACGCCCTTTGGCACCAAATCCCCGGTCGGGGACGGGAGACAGCCGGGTCGCGCGGCTGAATCCGAGGTCGCAGCAACGCCTTTAGCGGTACTGCGCATAGCTCCGGACAAGGAGACGCGCCCATGATCGCATTTCTGATCATTGTCTACGTTGCCGTCGTGCTCGTGCTGTTCAAGGTGCTGCGCATCAAGCCCACGGCTTATATAATCGCAGGCATGATCGTCGCGGGCGTATTCATGATCGGCGGCGTCGTGGTGGTCTGGACGCAGTCGGCGCCGATTACGGAAAAGATGGTGACCAGCCAATACGTGGTGCAACTCGTCCCTTACGTCAAAGGGCAGGTCAAGACGATCTACGCGCAGGCAAATCAACCGTTGAAGAAAGGTGATTTGCTGCTGGAGGTCGATCCGGCTCCCTACCAGTACACGGTCAACCAGGTCGAGGCGCAATTAACGGCAGCGAAGGCAAACGTAAAACAGGCCGAGGCTGCGCTCGCGACCGCAAAAGCGGCCATACCGAATGCGCAGGCCAGTCTCGCGAAGGCGAAGGCCGCGGACGAACTGGCCAAGACCCAGGAACAAATCGCCCTCAACATTCAGCGCGCGGACAAGGCTGCCATTAGCCAGCTTAACGTAGCCAAGGCGACGCAAGAACGTCAGGAAGCGGACGCCGCCGTTCAGCAGGCCGAAGCGGGCCTCGCGCAAGCGCAGGCTTCGGCTCAGCAGGCTGCCGCCGCGCTGGTGACGGCCCAGAGCAATGTTCCCGCTGTCGAAGCTCAACTGGATGACGCGCGCTTTAACCTCTCGCAGTGCAAGATGATGGCACCTGGCGATGGCTACGTCACGAACTGGCAGGTGCAGGTCGGAACCATGCTGGTGCCGATGCCGCTTGCGGCCGCTGGAACATTCGTGAACGTGTCCGATACCGCGGTCGCCGCGGTATTCCCGCAGAACTGGCTCTCGAATGTCGAGCCAGGCGACGACGTGGAGATGGTGCTCAACCCGTACCCGGGCCGTCTCTTCCTTGGAAAAGTGGACTACGTGATCCCGGCCACGGGAGGTGGTCAATTCACAACCAGCGGCACAATTCCGAACGCGGCCCGGATCGGATCCGACGGGCTTTATGCTGTGCGGATCAATTTCAGCGACGATGCCGTAGCCCGCAAGCTGTCCCTGGGGGCAGGTGGATCGGCGGTGATTTACACCCAGAAGGGCAAGGCCACGCACGTCATTTCGAAGGTCGCGATCCGGATGAAGAAGTGGCTGTTGTATGTCATGCCTTCAGTGGAAAAGCCGCCATCGTAGACTGCAACCGACAATGAATGGGTGTACACGAGTTAGGCTCAACGCGGGGGAAGAAAGCTTTGGAGGCGTTGTACCAAGTAACATTTGGGCGGCAGCGCGATATCGGCGCCGGTCTTGGTTTGTCAATTCAATGGTTGCTTGTGGCCGCGCTTCTCCTGCCAACCGTGGCATGTACGATCGGGCCGAATTTTACATCGCCTGTCGCTCCGCTTGCCGAAGAGTTTCGTGGCGCAGACAATCACTCAGTTAAATCCGGGCCACTTGAGTACGAACACTGGTGGACAGGCTTTCGTGATCCGACCCTTAACAGGCTGATCCAGATTGCGTACAACCAAAACCTGACGCTGGAGAGCGCAGGGACGCGGGTGTTGCAGGCACGTGCGGCGCTGGGAATAGCTATCGGCATAACCTATCCGCAGGTGCAGCAAGGAGTGGGCTCGGTCATCTACAATCGAACCAGCGCGGCGACGCCGCTGGCCGGTCCGAATGCGACGCCTGCATATTTCTGGACCGATGCTCTTGCTGCGCAGGCAGCCTGGGAGCTGGACTTCTGGGGCAAGTTTCGTCGCGGAGTTGAATCCGCCGATGGCGTGTACCTGGCGTCGATCGCGACTTATGACGGCGTTCTGGTGTCGCTTCTCGCCGATGTTACCGCAACTTATATCGGTATCCGCACAACTGAGCAGTTGCTCGGAATTGCACGGGCCAATGTCAGCAGGCAGGAACAGGCGCTTAGCATCGCAAAGGCAAAGTTTACGGGCGGCGGGACTTCGGAGCTTGACGTCTTCCAGGCGACAAACGTCCTCGAGCAGACACGTGCGGCAATACCGCAGTTGACGATACAATTGCAGCAGGGGCAAAACGCGCTCTGCGTCCTGCTCGGCGTTCCGCCGCAGTCACTCGGTATGATGCTTTCACGCTCGGTGGGGCGAATACCATCGCCACCTCGCACAGTCGTTGTTGGAATCCCTGCGGATTTGTTGCGCCGCAGACCGGACGTCCGCGCCGCTGAACTCGCCGCGCTGGCGCAGAGTGCGCAGATTGGAATTGCCACGACGCAGCTCTATCCGGCCATCAGCATCACGGGCACGTTCGGCGGTTCGGCCAGTACCGCCAACGGCCATACCCTTGGCCAAGTCGTCAGTTGGAAGGGCGTGGCGTATGCTGCGGGCCCGTCGTTTCAATGGAATCTCCTGAACTACGGGCAAATCACCAACAACATTCGTTTGCAGGATGCCAAGCTCCAGCAATTGCTGATCGACTATCAGAACACCGTGTTGAGTGCCCAGCAGGAGGTGGACAACGGTCTTGCGGCATATCTGCAATCACAGAACCAAGCCGCGTATCTGCGTCGCAGCGTTGACGCGGCAAATGGTGCCCTCAGAATCGCGCTTGAGCAATATGAGCAGGGTGCGACGTCATTCACCACAGTACTGACCGCGGAACAGAATCTCTTTCAGGCGCAGAACAGCCTGGCCAGCGCAACGGCCAGCGTTCCGCTCGGCCTCACCGCGGTGTTTCGGGCCCTCGGCGGCGGGTGGCAGATACGGGAAGGCGGCAACTTCGTGAGCCCGGCAACGGTTGACCAGATGCGTGCGCGAACGGACTGGGGCAACTTGCTTCCGCCCGCGAATGCGCCGCAACCGCCGGCGCCGGGCCTGCCAGGTTCTGAGGACATCGGGCCGACAGTCCGGCCTCCGGAGTGGTGATTGTCGCTGGCGAAAGCGTTGTATCTTCGGAGATGCCGATGTCCGCTACTAGCCGATTTTGTTGAATAAGTTTTTTGAGGTGACGAACGAAAATTTTCAGGACGCTGAGGCGCGTCTGGAGTGACGGATATGATGTCGATAAGATTGCCGCTCTGGCTTCGCTTTCTCCTGCTCATCGGCGTCGCTGGCTTTGCGGCGGGCGCAGGTCTCCTTGCCTATCGGTACTACACTCGCCCGGTAACGCTGACCGTGGCGGTGGGCTCGATCGACGGCGAGGCCGCCAAGGCAATGTCCGCGATGGCAAGCGAGTTCGTTTCAACGAACGCGCCGGTCCGGCTCAAGGTCGTCGACAGCGGCACCGCGCTTGAGGCCGCTGCCGCTTTCTCCGCGGGTAAGGTAGATCTCGCTGTGGTTCGCGGCGATGTCGGCGACTTGTCCCAGGCGCAAGCCGTCGTCGTCGTCAGCCACATGGTCGTACTGATCATCGCGCCGCCGGGATCGTCCATCGATAGCATTGCCAGCTTGAAGGGACGCACGGTCGGTGTGGTCGGCGGAGCAGCGAACGCCAAGATTGTCGATGTGTTGACCAAGGAATATGATCTTGCGAGCGCAAAAGTTGTATTCAAGAACGTTGCTTTGACGGATGTCCGGCAAGCCATTCAGTCAAAACAGGTCAGTGCCCTGCTTGTCGCCATCCCGCTCGCCGAAAAATACCTCTCGCTCGTTCGCGGATTTTTTCAACTCGACCATAAAAAGGTCCCGATACTGATCGCAATCGAGTCCGCGGGGGCAATTGCAGAGAATGAACGCGCCTTTGAAAGCTTCGACGTCCCAAAGGGCACGCTGCGGGGATCGCCGCCGGTCCCGGATGATGACCTGACAACCCTGAGGACCTCGCTGTACCTGGTTGCGCAAAAGAAGCTCGGCACTGATCTTATAACCAGCCTCACGCAGGCGATCATGAGCGCCCGCAGGAATCTTCTGCGCGAGCAGCCGATTTTCGCGCAGATCACGGCGCCCAGCACCGACCAGGATGCCTACCTTCCGCTGCACCCTGGCGCGGCAGCCGTCTACAACAGCACCACGCAGAGCTTCATGGATGAATACGGCAACTGGATCTATTTGACGCCGATGGTACTGGGTGGTGCGATTACCATGCTTGCGGCGGCGTGGAAATTCCTGGGTATCGGCAACCGTGCAACCGAAGGCCCGCTCGACTCTCTCTACGCCCTGGCGCGCCGGATTCGGAAAGTCGATACGGAGGCTGAGCTTTCGGATATCGAAGAAGAAATCGACGGCCTTCTAAAGGCGGAGCGTGCCAAATCCGCTGGTGGGGACGAGAGCGCGGTGGATGATGCCACATTGACCGTGGCAGCGCACCGGCTGGAGAGCTTGATTCACGACCGACGCACATTGATCGCTACGGGACCCGCAGTTGCCTCCGCGGCCAAGGCGACACACCGCTAAGCCGCAACACGCCGCGGTACCGCGATTGCTGGAACCCACAGAATAACCACCCAAGGGGAAAGCCGTCATGAAACATCTGATGATTTCCGTAGTCCGGCCGGTGCGGTCGCCGCGCCGCGGGCGTCCGTTGTTCGGCGCAGGGTGTACTGATGAGGGGCCACGACGCGTCAGGATACCCCGTCAACGATACGCGGCAGAGACCGAGGCTGCGCTCAGGCGAACGAGCTTGAACGGCCTGTCAGGCTCGTCGCTCTGTTGTTAAACTGGACGACCAACAGAGAGACGGCCGCTGCCTCGCGAGACGGGTGAATCATGAATGCAATCGCGTTATCGTGCATCACGTTTGTATGCATCTCAGGCGGCGCCTTGCTCGGTATGTTCCTTCCTGGGCATCACCTGAGCCCTGATGACAAGGATGTGGTCAGGCTGGGCACGGGCCTCATCGGGACGATAGCCGCGCTTGTGCTCGGGCTGCTGATCGGCTCGGCGAAGGGCTCCTACGACACGCAGAGCACTCAAGTCATGCAGATGACGAGTAATGTTGTCGTGCTCGACAATCTCTTGGCGGAGTACGGACCGGAGACGAACGACCTACGCAATCTATTGCGGCGCAGCATCGTTGTATTAGCCGATCGAATGTGGCGCGAGAAAAGTTCCGAGGTTGCCAGGGCGAACCCCTTCGAGGCGAGCGCCGCAAGCGACGCATTCTTTGCGAAGCTTCAGCAGCTTTCGCCGCAGAACGATTCCCAGCGCTCCCTGCCAGCCAGGGCCATACAGATCGCCACCGACATTGCGCAAACCCGCCTGCTGCTGTTCGCACAGACGAACAACTCGATCCCGATGCCGTTCCTGGTGGTGCTGATTGTCTGGCTCACCATCATCTTTGGAAGCTTCGGCCTGTTTGCCAAACCCAGCGCAACCGTTTTCGGCTCGCTGTTCGTTTTTGCACTGTCGGCTGCCGGGGCGATCTACCTGGTCCTGGAGCTGGGTCAGCCATTTGCGGGTTTGATGCAAATTTCCAGCGCGCCGCTGCGCAGCGCCCTCACGCCGCTCAGTCCCTGAGCCATTCGCATGATCGGGATGGCAGGCCAGAGCAAGCCCCGACCGCTATCGCGGTTGCCGCGACCTGCTGCAGCGGCTTTTCGAATTGATCAAGATGCGCGCTGTGCTGAGATATCCGAATCTGTCAATCGGCGTTCAAAATTGGCTCTGACTCATATGTGGAACGGCCCGGGCTGCAAGATCTTTCTCTGGTTGAACAAGGGATGACGGTGCGGTCATATGTTCGGCCTGTGAACGCGGCGCCTGGCCGCTGGCCACGATGATATCCGCGGAAGCAATCGCCCAATCAATTTCTCGCGCTCGAAGCGCAGTGAGTCAGGCGGTCTGATTGCTACCGGGAATGACGTCATTCGGGGTTCATCCAGATTTGCACCTTGCCTCCTCGGCAGCGTTCTTCTTCCGCCGGAGAGCTCTTGAGATTAGGATTTCAGCATTGCGGCCGGCGCCTGATAGTTGCCGCCTCTGACCAGCAAGGCCCAGATCGTGCGCGCAATCTTATTAGCGAGCGCGACCGATACGACCTTGACCGGCCGTCTTTGCAGCATGGTCCGAATCCAGAGTGGGACTTTCAAGCCTCGTTTAGCAAGCTTGATGATAGAGGTCGCACCAACGATCAGGAGCGTCCGTAGTTGCCGATTTCCGCGCTTTTCTGGGCGGATCCATAGCCGATATCAGCGGCGCCTACTCCGCCACGATGTTGCTAAAGCTTCTCCGCTCAACCGACGGCTCCTGGAGCCCATCGGCAACATCCCGCCAGCCGAAGCCGAGCAACGCTACTACGCCATGCTGGAACAACCGGCCATGGCGGCATAACTTAAACCAAATAGCCTCCGGCAAACCCGGGGCGGTTCAATTCATTCCGAGTATCGGATCTACAGTCGTCACGTCGACGGAAGCGAAGAGTGTAGTCACGAGCTCGTGTGCAACTACAACATCGGCCGAATGTGGCGCGACAGAAAATCGACCGGCCACATGCCGCACGATGCGCAGATTGCAAAGCATCTTAGACGTGAGTTCATTCGACGCCACTGCCTTGCGGCCTGTGTCTCTCTTGACTACACAAAGCAGGCACTTGAGGCCTTAGAAATCGAGATCTTCGCCATTGTGCCCCGGATATAAAATAGTTCGGCGCCTTGGAGGAACCCGATATCCGATCGGACGTTGAGCCGCATGCCCAAGGAGATCGCAATAGCGCTTTGGTCACTAGCCGCCGCCTGTGTATTGGCGTTTAGCGTGGCGGCTATCGTCTCCCCACACTAAATTAGACTGACAAACTTGAGGCCGCCCCTTTGAGGCGGCCTCCCGTTAACAGTCAATACCGGCGATGGCCCCGGTGATAGCCATACGCACGATGATATCCGTAGACCCGACGCACGCCATAGCCATAGCGACCTACGCCATAGCCATACCGTCGATAGGCAGGTGCCGTGCGGACACAGCCGTTCGGACCACAAACCAACGCGACGCTCTCAACGTTTGATGTTTGTCCGAGAGGAGCGAGCGGCATAGCCGATGCCGCACTAGCGGTGAACGCGGCGCCGTTGAGCGCGATTAGTCCAACGAGTGCGAACTTGAGTTTCATGATGTCCTCCCGGGGAGCGCTAGAACGTGCTGCACAGTAGGAAGTTGGACATGAACAAGGGATGAGCAGGAAGTTAAAGTCCCGGGAACAATCGGACGAGCGTTTGCAAAATTCTGCCACAAGCGCGTGAGCAAATACAGGATGCTTGAAAGCGTCCGCTGCGATCACTGCGAAGAAGAGTTCGCGCCAGAAGAGTTGACTGTCGTCGACCCACCGGCCGGGCGCGGCGAGTCTATCTGCGCTCGCTGCATCGAAATCATGCTTCGACGGGCCATCGCGAACCTACCGCGCGACAGCTAATCCGCTTTACAAATCACGTTCTGTGATGTCACCCGGCAGCGCACGCTGGGTGTTTTCGTGCGCAAACTAGAAAGAATCGATTGTGAGTAACAAGCTAGATTTCAACGTTTATCTCAAATCAACCCTTACCGGCCGCTTCCACGAAGCTGCTTACCGCGGACCCGCGAAACACCGAGACAGCCGGTCGGCTCAATCAGATCGTGCGTTCGGCAGATGACAATGTTTCAGATGGCCATCGGGCGCGCATCTCGCCCCTGTACGAACCGTTCGCAGCAAAACTGCAGTTGGCCGTCATGCACTTGAATGCCGACATCATTGCGGACCGGAAAGTCGCGTCGGACTTTGAGACATATTTCGGCATGCTCGCAGCCGACGTCCAGAATTGATTTGGATTGCCCGTCGCAGATTAGCGGCGGGGCTTCTCCATTGCAGAAGCAGAAAATTGACAATGAACAACGATAAGGAAGAATGCATTGAGTCTATTTCCAAGACCTTAGAACGTGCGGCGGCTAGGTGAAGATGCTTGACGGTTCGTTGGCCCGAGGATCCCCGAAACGCTTATGCATCCACACGGCTCGGCCGATCGCGCCAACCGCCAAGGCATGGAGAGCTGGAACTAATGCACAGTTACGATAAGCTGTTTCACCATCTCCAGTGTTCGAGGTCCAATGTCTGAAGTGGACTGGCTTAGCCATCTCCTGCAAATCGTGACCGTTACCGGCCAGCTCGAAGTCCGTTGCGCGTACGGCGCGCCATGGCGTGCTACCTGGGCCAGGGCAGCGCCGAATGAAATTCCCTATCACGTTATTGTCGGAGGCCGGGCCATTCTCGAGGATCCGGAGTCGAGAACAGCGTGGGAGCTAGTGAACGGGGATATCGTGCTGCTCCCTCATGGTGCTGCGCATGTGCTGCACGACGGCAGCGGCCAAACGCCGGTCCGTACTCACGAGAGCCGGGGCTCTGCCGGATGGATGTTGAGCGAGAACGATGGGCGGGGTGAGCAACTGGATCTGCTGTGCGGACGGTTTTTCGTCGCGCCACCCCATGATCGACTGATCCGCAACTACCTGCCCGCTAATGTGGTGACACGGGCTGTGGACAGCCGTGGAGAAGAGGGCATCGGGTCCGCATCCAACCAACTTGCCGGACTTGTCGGGCTGATGCGAATGGAGTCCGCTGGTAACAGGGCGGGAGGGCGCGCCATTCTCAACGCGCTCTCTTCGGTCCTATTCACTCTCGTCCTGCGCGCCGCGAGCGAATCCGGAAAATCGGCCGAGGGCTTGTTGGCCGTGGCTGGTAATCCGCGACTGGCTCCAGCCGTTGCGGCGATGTTTGCGGATCCAGCGCGGCCTTGGAAACTGCCCGATCTGGCCGATTTGTGCGGGATGTCGCGCGCTACGTTCATGCGCCAGTTCCAGGACAAGCTGGGTCGCTCCGCCCTCGATTTGTTGACCGATCTCCGCATGAGTCTGGCCGCCAACGAGTTGAAGAAGCCAGGGATCAGCACTGAGGCCGTGGCCGAGATCGTTGGGTATCAATCCGTTTCGGCATTCCGGCATGTCTTCGCCGAAAGGATGGGGATGACGCCCGGGGAGTGGCGGCGACTGGCGCACAAGGGCGAGTAAGGCGGGCGCCTTGGGATTCAGAAGGCGCAGTCTGATCCTTTCGCGCATCATTTTGCGCCAATCCAGCCTCGAAATTATCATTCGTCCCCGTAGATTAGGCTCCGTAATCACTTGATGAGGGAGCCATCCAATGAACTGCATCAGCCTTGCCACCACCGGACCCGCAACCCGCGTAGCCGTCGAAGTCATCGGGGAGACCCGGAAGAGCGAAAACGCTTTCGCGACGAACGCCGTCATCGAAACGATCCTGAGCCGCAGTGCCGCCAAGTACTACGAACCTACCGCCACGCTGAGCGACGACCAGATCCGCGACCTGGTGCGTATCGGCACGTCCGCGCCAACCTCCTTCCACTTGCAGAACTGGCGCTTCATAGCCGTACGCTCGTCAGAAGCCAAGGCACGGCTGCGTCCGATCGCCTGGAATCAGCCCGCGATCACCGACGCGGCTGTGACCTTCATCATCATCGGTAGGCTGGCCGATGCCAGCACCGTCCCCGACCGTCTGGCGCCCGTGGTGGAAGCCGGCATCATGCCGGCGCACCTGGTGCCGGAGTGGGAAATCCCAGCTCGCGGTCTGTATGACGATCAGCCGCAGCGCCAGCGCGACGAAGCCGTGCGCTCCGCGACCTTTGGCAGCGCGGCGATCATCTACGCGGCCCGTTCGCTGGGCTTGGGTTCAACGCCGATGATCGGTTTCGACTCCGATGCGGTGCACCGCGAGTTCGGCCTGGCCGAAGACGAAGTGCCGGTCATGCTATTGACCGTTGGGCCGGAGCGAGCTGGCAACTGGCCGCAGAAGCCCCGCTTGCCCATGGTTGATGTCTTGGACTTTGCATAATCAATAATCAACTCGAGATCTTATGGAGACAATGATGTCAAGAATTGCCGCTCTGAAGCCGGAACAGGTGCCGCCTGAATCGAAACCGACTCTCGATGCGTTCACTAAGAACATCGGGTTCACCCCAAATATGATGGCAGCCTTCGCGCAGAGCCCGATCGCGTTCAACTCCTGGGCAACCCTGCTCGGATCCCTGAGCAAAGCGCTCGACGTAAAGACGCGAGACAGCATCGGGCTCGCCGTTTCCGAAGTGAACGGCTGCAACTACTGCCTGACCGTTCACAGCTTTACAGCCGAACATATGGCCAAGCTGGAGGCCGATGACATCGTTCTGGCCCGAAGGGGTCACGCCAAGGATCGGAAGCGGGACGCTGCCGTCCAGTTCGCACGCAAAGTCATTGAGACCCGCGGCCACGTCCACGACGCTGATCTGAAAGCCGTCCGCGATGCTGGTTACACCGATGCGAACATCATCGAGATCGTCGCGCTTGTGGCCATGTACTCGCTGACGAACTTCTTCAACAACGTGTTCGATCACGAGAAGGACTTTCCCACCGTTACGCCGGCCGGCTCGATCTGAGCTCGGTCCCGCACCCTCGTGAAGCTATTGGAACAATCACATGAACATCCTGCATATTGATGTCAGTCCGCGCCTGGAATCGCATAGCCGCCAGCTTTCAGCGGCGATCGTCGAAAGGCTTCTCGAGGTTGCGCCCAGGGCGGGTATCACTCGGCGTGATTTAGGGACTGAACCCTTGCCTCACGCCATGGCTGATTACGCGGTCGCACTGTCGTCGCCGGCCGCCTTGGCGGCCCCACCGAAGGGCGCTCTGGATGTTTCCGAAGCGCTTGTTCAGGAAGTCGAAGCGGCCGATGTGATTGTCATCGGGACGCCCATGCACAACTTTACTATTCCCTCGGTTCTCAAAGCGTGGATCGATCAAATCTTGCGCGTCGATCGCACGATGATGTCGACGCCCGCCGGGAAGGTCGGAATGCTCCCGGACCGTCCGGTGTTTATCGGCGTCGCTTCCGGTGGCGTCTTTTCCGGGGACCGAGCAAACCAGCCCGATTTTCTCACGCCATATCTGTCTCTGGCATTTGGCTCCATTGGGCTAAAAGCCCTGCAATTTCTCTCGGTACAAGCCACCGGGTTCATTGACCGGGAGCAGGCCACATTCGCGAGAGAGAAGGCCCTGGCAGAGATCGATCTGACGGTCATACGAGAACTTCGACCCCTCCATGGTTGCCCTGCCGTGCTCTCAGACATCGGTAGACCGTATCGCAATGCAAGACGCCCTGCTCTTGGGAGCGTCGCGCTAGCAGCATTCTGATGGCGCGCCGCAAGTTCATGGCACGCCCGCATCATAATCCTCCGGCCTCCGCCGGACTATCAACACGAGGTCTTTTGATGATGTTACGTACAGGTACGAGAGTAACAGCCGCTGGCGAGACAATTCCCCAAATCGGCGACAGGATCACCGACAAATCAGCACCACCCGATGACGGCACCGTCCGCGAATGGATCGGACCAGATGCGTTCGAGCATTGGGCCGAGCTGCGGAACTGGATCGACGAGTTCTACCCTGGAGTTTTCGCGCCGGACTGGCTCTACGGCGGCAAGAACCGCGGTTGGTCCCTGCGCTACAAGAAGACCAAGGCGTTCTGCACCTTGCTGCCGGAATACAAGCGGGTTTCGGCCGTGGTGGTCATGGGCGGAGCAGAACGAGAGAAGTTTGAGGAGCGGCGTTATGTCTGGCGACCGCAATTGGTCAAGCTCTACGATGAAGCCACAACATACATAGACGGGAAATGGCTGACGATTGCCATCTCGTCGGAAAATGATCTGCATGATGTGACGGAGCTTTTGGCTATGAAGCGCCCGCCACCGTCGCGCGGGTGAAGTTCACGAAAATGCTAGTTCGCCGCGCGGTGGCTCCTAGGAACGCGAGCGGCGGTCTCGCCGATATCACACAGCAATTCGACATCAAGCTCGTCGCGGAAGGCATCGGGCTGGCGACTAATTGAGTGAGAGATCGAAGATGACCTCCGCGCCTGCAATATAACTTGAGGAAACAATTCGATGAAAACAATTGTGGTAACAGACCAGGCTGCGGGAGCGGCCGGGATGCAACTGGTGGAGCGGCCTGAGCCGCAGGCGGCGATAAATGATGTCGTCGTACAGGTTCACGCGGCGGGGTTCGTCAACACCGAACTGGAGTGGCCTTCGACCTGGGCAGATCGGGCTTTCCGCGACCGGACGCCGTCGATCCTCGGTCACGAACTGGCCGGTGTGGTCACCGCGCTAGGCTACGGCACCACGGGGCTGCCAATCGGTCAACGGGTATTCGGCCTGTCGGACTGGCATCGCGACGGCGCACTGGCGGAGTATGTAGCCATGGAGGCACGCAACCTCGCGCCGCTGCCGGGCGATGTCGATTTCACCGTGGGGGCGAGCCTGCCGATCTCGGGACTGACCGCGTGGCAGGGATTGTTTCAGCACGGCCGCCTTCAGGCGGGGCAGAGCGTGCTTGCGCACGGCGCGGCCGGTGCCGTCGGTTCGATGGTGACGCAGCTTGCCCGAGAGGCGGGTGCCTATGTGATCGGCACTGGACGCGCCGCCGACCGCCAGAAGGCTCTCGACTTCGGTGCAAATGAATTCGTCGATCTTGTGAATGACACCCTGGAGGACGTCGGCGGCGTCGATCTCGTGTTTGACGTCATTGGCGGGGATATGCAGAAGCGATCGGCAGCGCTGATCCGTGCAGGCGGCACGCTTGTGACTTCGTCGGACCGACGGATATTCGACCTGCCGATGGCTTAGCAATCGACTTCGTCGTCGAGGCTGATCGTGCCCAAGTGACCGAGATCGTTCAGCGAGTGCGGGATGAAAGACTGCAGACAAATATCGGCAAGGTCTCATCCCTGGACGACGCGGTCGCCACGTTCAATTCGACTGAGCGGCGCGCGGGGAAAACGATCATCCGCGTTCGCTCGTGACGTCCGCCGGAGTCAAAGCTGCAACAATGTCGCCCGCGAAAGCGGGCGCGCATAGGCTTTCGACGAGTCGCCTGGCTGTGATCGAATCGCTGGACCTGAACGGGCCGGACTCGATACCAGCTGGTGGATGGGCTTGGCGCATCGAGCCATGACGCCGTTGTCTTCTCGTCACCATCTCGGATCTTTGCTGGCTGTGTGCCTTACCACACCGCCGCAGCGAAGCGCACTCATTCGATAGCGTCTTATCAAACGCAAGAGGGCTGATCTTGAATTAAGGGCGAGAAGCAACAAGCACGACGGGTCCGTAGGCCGTGTGCGATAAGCGGTGATGGTATCTTTTCGCGCTGGCCGCACGAGGCGCTGCGTGACCGACGAAGCGAAGAATCGCGCAGGAAAGTCGTGGAGCATGGCAGTTTTCATGGCATAGACTGTCTAGCGCCTCTAGATTGTTGATAAATACGCATAAGTTTGGTTAGTTTATAATCGCTCCGGCTCCATAAGCTTTTGCGCGAGCAAACCGGCGTGCGGCGTGAGCGCAGAGAAATCACGCGCGCAAAGATAAAGTTTCCTAAGCGCCCATGGTTCTTGCAGCGGTACTATCGCCAAACCAGGATGCCTCAAATCTTTTGCTGACGCCTCCGATAAGATTGCGATCCCTACACCTGATTCAACCATCATCGCGATGTTCTCGATCCGCCTGAGTTGAATGCGATAGTAAATCTGACGACCTAGACGGGCTGCGCGCTCTCCTAAATGAGCTTCCAGCGCCGCATCGGACAAGCCGACGAACGGCTCACCAACGATTTCCGCAAAGGCTATCGATCGTTGATCGCTGATGCGATGAGTTTCACTCGTCACAACGACGAGTTGGTCTTGAGCGATTAGGCGAGTTTGCAATGCTGTCAAATCTGCGATGTCGGCCACAACTCCCAAATCAGCACGACCTTCCGCGATGGCCAGTGCAATCTCAGTGCTTGGCCGTTCATGGAGGTCGATAGAAAGATCTCCATAGGCCACCAAGAACTGGCCGAGTTGATGCGGTAGAAAAGCAGCCAACCCAGCCGTGTTGGACAACAGCCTGATGCGCCCTTTCAGGCCAGTGCCATAGGTGCGCAGTTCTCCACGCATCTGCTCGACCTGGTCCAGGATCAAGCGGGCATGGCGAACGAGGGCGTTACCGGCCGCAGTCGTAGTGACCCCCCGCCTATTTCGTTCCAGGAGCTGCGCGCCAAGCGAAGATTCCATTCCGGAAATGCGTTCGCTCACGGAAGCGAGCGCCAAGTTCATGGTCTCTGAGCCCTTGGTGAGGCTGCCTTGCTCCACCACGGTCAGGAACAACCGCATGTCCGTCAAATCGAAGCGCATTCTTTGCCTTCGTCCCGGCCGAAACCACCCATCGGAAATGGCCAATTGTGAGGTTCGGCCGGTGCGCGTACTCTACACCATGCGACGCCATTTTTGCCGATTTGTGACGAGAGCACAAGCGATTGGAGGGTGGCGTCTCGGCCCGAACGGGGTTTATCACCATCCCATCAGGCGATATTAGCGCGGATGCCATCGGCCCGCACGAAGCCTTCAACCGCAATACGGCCCAGACCGAGTGGCTCAGAATGAGTGATTATCTTTCGTCGCATGTTCTGGCTATCGCGCTGACGTTTTTCGTCGCCGGGTTCGTCAAGGGGGTGGCCGGCATGGGCCTGCCAACCGTGGCTATGGGCGTCCTCAGTGCGATCATGTCGCCAGTCAGCGCCGCTTCGCTGCTGGTCATTCCATCCTTTGTCACTAATTTTTGGCAGCTCTTTACGGGGCCGAATTTCCTGGCGCTGATGAAAAGATTTTGGGTGATGATGCTCGGCATCATGGTTGGCACACTCGCCGGCTCATGGCTTCTGACGAGCGCCAATACGGTATTCGCAAGTGTTGGATTGGGCGCCGCCCTTATTGTCTATGCGGTGCACGGCTTGTCTGCGAAGCCATTGTCGGTTCCTGTGCGCTTCGAGGGTCTATTGGCGCCTGTCATTGGGTTGACAACCGGGTTGATCAATGGAGGAACCGGGGTTTTCACGCTTCCCGCCGTTCCTTATCTTCAGGCTCTCGGGCTTTCCAAAGACGATCTTATCCAGGCCCTGGGGCTGTCGTTCACAGTGTCAACAATTGCACTTGCAGCGGGCTTGGCTCGTGGCGGAGCTTTTCATCTTGGAAATGTTACCTTGTCCGCCCTCGCGGTCATTCCCGCGTTGCTGGGCATGCAGGTCGGGACAATAGTCCGCGAGCGCATAAGCGCCGCAACCTTTCGACGCTGGTTCCTTATTCTCCTCGCAGTTCTTGGCCTTGAACTGGCCGTTCATCCACTCTTCCTCTGAGGCAGATGGCGATGCCCCAGATCGTAAGCCCGTCCGTTCCATCAGATTCACTGAATCTCCGCGAAGGAATTTCCATGATCGTACCACGCCAGAAAGCCCCGGAGCTGATCATCGAAACTCTTGACCATGGACGCTTCAATCTTGCTGCGGAAAAACCAGAGCGCCTGACTCTCGTCTGCTTTTATCGCGGTCTGCACTGCCCCATTTGCGCAAACTACCTGAAGGAGTTGGAGCGCCTGACGCCTGCTTTTGCTCAGCGCGGCGTCGAAACGATCGCCATCAGCTCAGACGGGGAAGTGCGGGCGCGTCAGATGGCGGAAAAGATCGCGGCGAAGAACCTGCGAGTTGGTTATGGTTTGGAATTAAGAGCGGCCCGCGAATGGGGTCTCTATATCTCGGCCTCGCGTGGGAAAAGCTCAATCGACATACAGGAGCCGCCGAAATTTTCGGAGCCCGGCGTTTTTTTGATCGAACCCGATCAGACGATCTACTATCTTTCAGTACAGTCGATGCCGTTCGTTCGACCAAATTTCGGCGAGATGGTGCAAGCCGTCGATTACATCATCAAAAATGACTACCCGGCGAGAGGCGAATACACAGGGCCGGTCTGAACACGTCTCTGAAGCTTGGCGAGGGTGCCACTTAGCTTCTGCATCTCGCAGATCCGCTTGCTCAACGTGGGATCATCGAACAGCCCACGAGCCATTTTCTCAACGCGGGACAATTCCGCTTGAAAGGCCGGCGATTGAATCTGATGATTCGCCGGTTTTACTTTCAGAAGGTTTCGATGCGTCGCTTTACCGTCCGAGAGACGTCCCCCTGGATCAATTACATGGAGCCCGATAGCCGATTTATTGGCATTGGTCGATCGAAGCACCGACTGAGGCCGCGGCGGAGGCGTTTATCCCGCAAGCGAACACCGGCGCTGCGATCAGGTCGTCGTGTACCCGGCGGTCTGAAACGTAGAATCGTATTCAGCAGCACCCACACAGTTCGCCTAGGGAAGGGAAAATCGGTTTTCCTTTCCTTAGTCCATCACCGCCGTGAAAGCGCAAAATCGCATTTGCTGATTTGCCATAGCTTAGCACGTAGGCCACCTTGTTCTCCGCAGGACGGCCCATCGCAAGGAAATCGATATTTGCCGTTTTTAGGCTGGATGGATAAGCAGGCCACGCCTGCCGATAGCGGGAAACCAGTGGATTTCCGGCTGAAAATGCCCGGAATTCCGGCGCTTTACTTGACCGTCAAAACCTTCATGTTCTAATTTTGTTCTCAATGAGCAGGATCGATTCTGTCGGCCCCTTGCCTTGTTTGAATGACAACAGCAGCGCCCCAGGCGACCAGGACCATGCACGAGATCATCTGCCCCCACTGTACCAAGGCCTTCAAGGTTGATGAATCCGGCTATGCCGAGATTCTGAAGCAGGTCCGCGACGCCGATTTCGCCAAGCAACTGCACGAACGGCTGGAGTTGGCCGAGCGCGACAAGCAGGGCGCTGTTGAATTGGCCAAAGCCCAGGTTGGCGGCGATCTGCAGAAGACCGCCGCTGCCAAGGATGCCGAAATCCAGGAATTGAAGTCCAAGCTGGAGGCGGGTGAGATCTCTCAAAAGCTTGCCGTCACCGAAGCGCTCGGTGCCGTGGAAAAAGAGCGGGACAGGCTTGCGAACGCCCTCGCGCAAGCGGAACGCGAGAAGAAGGCTGCCTCAGAGCTTGCAGAGGCGCTTCTGGCCAGCGAGCAGCACAAGATCACAGCCGCCAAGGAAAAAGAAATCCAGGAGCTGAAGGCTAAGCTTCAAGCCGTCGAGCTTGAGAAGAAGCTCGCCGTGACCGAAGCCGTCGGCGCCATTGAAAAAGAGCGCGATGAGCTGAAAAACGGCATCAAGCAAGTCCAGCTTGAAAAGCAGCTTTCCGAGCAGTCGCTCAAGGACAAATACGAAACCCAGATCAAGGATCGGGATGACGCGATTGAACGCCTCAAAGATATGAAGGCCCGCCTCTCGACCAAGATGGTCGGCGAGACCCTCGAACAGCACTGCGAGACCGAGTTCAACCGGGTGCGCTCGATGGCGTTTCCGCGGGCCTATTTCGAGAAGGACAACGACGCGCGGACCGGCAGCAAGGGCGATTACATCTTCCGCGATTCCGACGAAGCCGGCACCGAGCTCATCTCGATCATGTTCGAGATGAAGAACGAGAGCGACAAAACCGCGACGAAGAGCAAGAACGAGGATTTCCTCAAGGAGCTTGACCGCGATCGTACCGAGAAGGGCTGCGAGTACGCGATCCTGGTCTCATTGCTTGAACCCGACAACGAACTCTACAATACCGGCATCGTAGACGTCTTCCACCGCTATCCCAAAATGTACGTCATCCGGCCGCAGTTCTTCCTGCCGATGATTACCCTCCTGCGGAACGCCTCGCTCAATTCCCTAAAGTACCGGACCGAACTGGCACTCGTAAAGGCCCAGAATATCGACATTACCCAGTTCGAAAGCCAGCTGGAGACGTTCAAGAACGGATTCTTGAAGAACACTGATCTCGCTTCCCGGCACTTCCACACCGCGATCACGGAGATCGATAAGTCCATCGATCACCTGCAGAAGACTAAGGATGCGTTGATCGGGGCTGACCGCAACCTGCGCCTCGCGAATGACAAGGCGCAGGACGTGACGATCAAGAAGCTGACCCGGGGTAACCCTACGATGGCGGCCAAATTTGCCGAGCTTAAGAGCCAGGCCGCTGAGGCGGCAGAGTGAGCGACCCAGTGTTTCGTTCTCGATGCAAGTCGTTACTTGCTGAACAGCGTGCGCAGGGTCGCCTCAGCTGAGATTGCGGACGTCCTGTCGCCGGCTGCGACTGGGAAAACGATCTCAGCAGGTGGCGGCGGCGGTGATTTCTTTGCGGCCGCGGCAATTGCACCGAGGCCAGCCAGGCAAACTACTCCAAGCGCGACGGTCCTGATCACGTGGCACGCTCCTATGCGGGAGCCGCAGAGCGTTCTGATCAAATCAGTCCAGATTAAGGCGCCTCGATAGTCTTGGTTAACGGGCGGCGGGCGGCAGGAACGTGAGTCGGACTTGATAGTAGCCGTGCTCACGGCTTCCTGCCTAGCATGCTAGCGACTTTGCAAATCTGCTTCCCAAACAGATTTCTGTTCAATCGGATCCCTGCCTTGAGACGACGATAGCGCTAGATGACGGAGGCATAGAAATATGCCAGATGCGCTGAGGCTGAATGACGCTGAACGCGCTGACGTGAGCTCATGGCCGAATCGATGAAGAGAACGGGCCCAGCAATTCCGGAGTTTTAGTCATCTCGGATGAATCGGGCGATCGTCACTACGTACCGCTCGCAACAACCGACGGAATTCAGCCGCCCGGCAGAAGTATCATGAGCAGATCAGGGCTGACCAGATCCAGAATTAACTCGCAGCGCTGACATCAATCTTAATCTCAGGCTTTGCTTGCGGCGGCGCATTGGAGCGTTAGCTTTGCGCACCGGACATTGTCCCGTTCGGGTCCACGCAGGCGAAGCCCTCGCGCCATTATACTCGGCGCGTCGGCCTCTGCTGGCCATGCGCGAGTTCATATTGAAGAGGCCATCGAAACACGAAACGCTCGATCTCGCCGAGATGCGTCGGCAGATCACGGCCTTGCGGTCCCGGCACTCGGAAAATCTACGCATCACCTATCCGTTGAATAGGCTGCTGATCAAGATTGCATATCTCAGTGAACCGGAGAACGCAGCTCACGCAGAGCATCTGCGCGAAGCGTTTGCCAGGACGATGGCCGATATCCAGAAGCGCGTCACGAAACACGCCGGCAAGCCGCCGGGTAAGGCCTAACAGGTAGATCACATTGCACAAAGCGATCGCCGGGTTGAGGCTACCTGTAGCCGCGGAGGTAAACGCCGCCTTCGTCGCTAGGGCTGCCGCTGTCGCAAGCGGTGGCCCCCCCCATGAGAGGCCTAGTAAGCGCGCCGCGCTACTCGGGGCAGAGAGGGCAGTCTCGGAGAAAACCGGTGGGCAAGCGCGAGCACCGCGGCTTCGTCGGTTTCGAGCGCGATCTTCTGGGCGAGCATCACGTCGCCACCTAGCCAGAGCCCGTTCGGGAACGAAACACCAGCCGATCTTAGGCTGCTTTTCTTCATCAAGCTCCAAAACATTGCTCATGGTGCCCTGATGAATTCGATATCGTCGGCCGGTGTGAGAGCCGGTGACTTCGAAAAAACCCTCGGCATCATATTGCGCACGCTGCTGTGGAGATAACCAATCGCGCAGAAGACGTTGCGCACGCGCTTCCGGGCCATTTTGCTCGATGAAGCTTTGATAGAGCGCACGCAGGGCGCGCAAACGCACACTACTGCCGATGCTACCGCGCCTAAACAAGAACATTTGTTGCACCCGACGGGTCTAGCCGCCGACCAACCGCGGATAGAACAGCGACCTCTCCGAGTGGAGGTCCGACTACGTCTCCGAGCGAGAAGGGTGGTCCGTTCATGACTTAACCCGAAGAGCGCTTCAGCGGCGTGATGTCCGCTGACAAAGGTAAACCGACGCCGAGCTGCACTTGCCGCGACCGCCTGCTTTTGACCCAAAGCCGAACAAGTCAACGCGGTCGCTTTTTTCGGCCAGAGCGATCTCTGATGAAGGCTTTCCGTGGCTGCGAGCCCACGGCACGTTCGTCGCCACGGTTTGCGGCTAGAAAACAAAACGCCGCTGTCGCCGTAATCGGCGACGCATCGCCGAGACACCTGTGACTTTTGAACGTTTGCCGACTTTTCGTTCCTCGGCTTGCTCAACCCGGCTGCGAAGGTTCTGAAGCTCTGTCAGCTGAGATCTTAGAAACCAAACGCGTTCGTGCAGAACCGTCATGCGGTTGTGCCCCTGACCACGCCTACTCATCAACGCCCCTTATTATGAATATTTAAAAACCACCGTTGTCAGGCCGAGAGACATAAAATGATCTATTAAGTTCAACTAATAGTAGCTCAGGTTTGTGAAAGTGCTGTGAAATACTTCACTTTCGCGGAAAAAGACGTGTCCTTGAGCGGTTTCATTTGCTTGTAAGGTGGGCACCAACGTCGGCGGATTAACCACGCGGTCTGGTTTAATTTTAATGAGACAATAATACTGCTTGTTACCCTGGGCCGTGCAGATCAACGTGCAGATATTGCCGTTTTCCGGGCTCGGCGGGATCGGAAAACGTAGAGGTGCAATCGCGATCGCTGCGATCGCTCGATTGGAAGTTACCTCTTCATTTGGAGAATCTCGCCATGGTCGAACGTCGGGCAATGGAGCGGATACCGATCAAGCGGGCGGCGCGGCTATCGTTTGGTGGATTGAGTGGGACCCATCCGTGCGTGGTGCGCGACATCAGCACCCTGGGAGCCTGCATCTCCACGCCGTACTACATATTCGCCAGCGAATTTGCGCTATCGTTCGACGAACATTCCGAAACCTTCACCTGCCGCGTCATGTGGAGGAAGGAGACACTTTGCGGCGTGTGCTTCGTCCTGCGCCGCAGCTCGCCGAAATTGGCGAATGATTGCAGCAACACCACAACGTGGTGCGGCTTGACTACCAATCATGTGCTGCCGCTCTGAGCATCCTTCGCTCATGTTTCGACATAAGTCTCGCGTGCGCTGAGAAGCGATTGGATAGGGCGGCCGTTTTGGGTGTTGGCCAATCGGCAAAGTCGCGCCCCTCCACGAGGTCCGCTCACCGAGGCATGACGGACCAGATTTGCTCACGTTGAGTTTTTCGCATCCTGACCCATTGCGGGCTCCAGCGTGTCGACGCGCCCTGAACGCGGGCATCGTCTTGTGTTAAATCAAGGCGTCACGATCCATTGTGTGTAGGCAACAAGCGCTGCTGAAGCAATGTCGCGGAACGCAAGCAGGTCGTCGCCGAAGGGTCAATTTCTCAACGAGGATCAGGCGCTAAGAAACCACAAAAAAGTTCCAATGCTGGAACCTAATTTTCCGTTGTTTCCTCTGTAAAGGGAGCAAGATATGAAACCGTCTAGGGACACCTTGGCGCAGATGTCCATCGACCAGCTTTGGGATCTCTACCGCCAGACCGAGGCCATTCTCCCAGGAAAACTTGCGGCGAAACAAAAGGCTCTAGAAGAGCGGTTGGCTAAGCTCGGCGGCGCGGTTGGGTCTCTTACGCGGCAAACTGTTCGCGCCCGACGGCGCTATCCCAAGGTCCTTCCAAAGTATCGAAACCCACTAAATGGATCGGAGACTTGGGCCGGACGCGGTAAGCAGCCTCGCTGGGTAACAAACCTATTGAAGTCTGGAAAACGGATCGATGACTTACGTATTGATCGGACCGCGACGTAGCCCGTTCAATGCCGGCGTTGGATTTCCGCTTTCCTAACTTGCTCTCGGAGTGCTTGCACTTCGTCCCAAAGTTTTTCGAGGTCGGTTGCTGATGCGTGCTTTCGTTTCAGCCTCTCAAGCTCAGCAGCCAGGATCAGTAGGTCCGGCGTAACACGCTTTTGCTTCTTTGAAGCCCGGACCTTTCGTCCCATCTGGGAACAACTCCGCAAGCACTAATCGGCCTCCCGCACTGTAGCAAGTATTGTGCCGTGTCGGATGTATGGTGGATGAACGAGAGATCGTTCAGCTCGGCCCTATGGATCACCCCAAGTGCAGCCGCGCAGGGCGCCTGCCATGTCGTCCGTGCTATGTTGCTTTCCGGGCATCGAACGGCGGCAGGATGCTTGATAGGTCGAGATAGCGATACGGCATACTGTGCGTTACCTGTGATCCGCGAAAAAGCCAGCAACGAAGGTCCGGTTCTGGTCCCTAAGCCGAAGAGCAGTTCAGCCGCCGTGATGTCCGCTATCGCTGGGATTGTGTTGCAAAAGTCGAAAGTTGCAGGGCTCAAGATTTTTCGCGAAACCACTACGCAGCGAGCGACCGCTGATTCGTATGACCTCAATCGCGTTACCGAAGTCGCCTGTGAATTTTGCGTGAGGCCGTGAGGTCCCCCGCATCTTGTACGCGAAAGTCGCGCCCACGGCCCGCGGAATTTTGGTCATCGGCGAAAAACGACTTTTGCAACAATATCGCTGGTGAACCGGACGCCGAGCTGAACTTGGCTCGCCAGCCGCTTTTGACCCGGAACGGAAGGTCGCAGACCAAGACCCTCCGAACCTCTGGCACGGACACCACCCGACGAATCCGGCGGTGGCGCAAATGCGAAGTGCGGCGGCGTCTCCTAGGGCGACCTTCGCATAGACCAGAGGATAGCGTTCGTGAGGATTCGCTGGTAGCGGGCGTCCTGCCAAACTGACGGCTCGTGGCCTAGCGCCGAATAAAATACTCGTCCCTCGCCATAGAACCGGGTCCAGGTGAGAGGCCAGCCATAGAATCGTTGATGCACGCCGGTCTTGCCAAGGTCCACCGAGCTCGGGTCGAGGCGCAGGAGCACGCGTGAACCACGATAGTCGAAATCGCTGATTTGGTAGATTTCGTCCTCGACTTGCAACGAATTCCCGAGAAAAGCCACCAGGGGATCACCAGGATCAACCACCTCGATCTTCACGGCCTGATGCCAAGGATGACCATTAAAGTAGCCGCCGACCAGATCGAGATAGTCTGGCCAAGTGTAGAATGTGTCCGTCGCCGAATGAACGCCGAGGAACCCGCGGCCCGAGCGCACAAAGTTGAGAAGAGCTCTCTTTTGTGCCTCGCTCATCGGAAGTTCTCCGGTTGTGTAGAACATCACCGCCGCGTAGCGCTCGAGGTTTTCGGTAGAAAATTCGGACGTGTCTTCCGTTGGAATGACTTCAAAGACACCCGAATTGCTTCCGAGCTGGGTCAGGATTACCTTGGAAAGCGGTATGACATCATGCCGGTAGCCGGCGGAGTATGTGAAATAGAGGATGCGCTCTGGCGGACGCTCCGCATGCGCGCCGAGTGGTCGGATTGCCGCCGCGCCGCCGAGGAGCGCGATGAACTCACGTCGCCTCACAATCGCCTCCGCCAAAGCCAACCAACCATGTTTTGAAGAAGCCTAGCACAGATCAGCCCAGCACCGGCCTTGGGGCATCGCCCTCTGGCGTCCTATGCAACGCTGCTGGCCCATCAGCGAAGTGGCGAACCGTCTCATGAGGTCAGCTTCGTGGGTGGAAGCGGACTGGTTTTGCTCAGGCCGGGTTCTTCGCACCTTGACCCGGAACGGACATCGCGAATCCTGCAAGTGCTGCTCCTGTCGCCTTCCGAGTATGACCTTGGAGGTTACAAGATTCATTATTATGGTGCCTGGGAGCGGACATGAAGTAGCGCGCGTTGTGCGGGTCCGTGAATGTGATCGGCGCAACCATGGGAGCGCCTCCGGAAAACGCCAATCCGTCCGGACGCGACGAAGGCGTCGGCGGCTCTCAGAGGATCAGATCGTGTTGGAAGGGTAGGTGTCCGCCCTGGCCAGCAGCCTCCTGGTCGAAACGCCAACCCTCCGGCGCCTCATCGGCCGGATGGGGCCATGCGGCCGCGGCGGAATCGTGCTCCGGATTGAGCGCGGCGACGGGTACCGAGGAAGCGACTGCCGGGGCCGTCGAGCTGGCATGCTGCAGTTCCGCACCCGCCTCGAAATGGAACGCGGGCTCGGCCCGGTTGTGAAAGCCTTCGTCGTCGGCGCCCTGAATGACCACGGTCACGATCTGCGGCGTGCCGTCGATCGTGGTCACGGTGAAGGTATCGGTCAGCGCGTCGCAAGGCCTCAAAGCCTGGACCTCGGGGGTCTCGGAGTTGAGCACGTATGTCCACGTGCCGCAGGTCGTCATCGTGAAACTGCCGTAGCCGTGGTCGCTCGCCTGTGGGCATGTCGTGGCCGTGAAGGTGTCGTCGGGATTGTCGACGTCTTTGTCGGACAAGGTGCCGCTCGCGTGTGGGGGGTCGTCGCAGGAATTGCTTGGCTCGGTCACGCGTCCGCAAATATCGCCGCAGACGACCGCGGCGTCGTTGCTGCCCTCGATGGTGACGGTCACCGTCTGTGCCGTACCGTCCGCGGCCCTCACCGTGAAATCGTCAATCAGCGACTGACCTGCGTTCAGCGCCTGCACAGCGCAATTGCCGTTGTCGAGCGCGAAGGTCCAGTGCCCGTCCGCGGTCATGGTGAAGCTGCCGTAACCGTGGCCGCTCGACTCTGGACATTTGACGGGATCGAACGCGTTCGACGGGCCGTCGACGTCGGTGGCGGTCAGAAGGCCGCACGCGGTTGGGACGCCCTGCGCGGAATTGTGGACTCCGCCCGCTTCGACCACGCGACCATGCGTGTCCCCAGAGATGACGGCCGGATCGTCGGCGCCCTGGATGGTCATCGTGACGACCTGCGGCGTGCCGCCGATCGTGGTCACGGTGAAGGTGTCTGTCAGGTTCTGGCACGCCGTAAGCGCCAGCACCGCGGCGCTGGCGGGATCCAGCGCGTAGGTCCAGTACCCGTCGGCCGTCATCGTGAAGCTGCCGTAGCCTTTGTCGCTAGCATGCGGAGAGCTTACCGCAGTGAACGTGTTGGTCGGATCGTCGACGTCGGTGTTGGCGAGCTTGCCGGTCGCGGTCGGGACGTCGTGCGCCATGAACGCCGCCGCAATCGCGGCGGCGTCCATTGTAACCGCGGCGACGGATCCACCGGTCCCGCCGCTTATCGCTGCCGCGTCGTCGGTGCCGGCGATGTCGATCGTGAAGGTTTGGCTTGCCGAGGCAAAGCCGTCGGACGCCGTGATCGTGAAGCTGTCGGCGTTCGGCGCCTTCAGCGCGTTGATAGCGTCGTTGTTCGGTACGTAGGCGTAGGCGCCGGTCGCGCTGTTCAAGTACAGGATTCCGAAGGAGCCGGCCTTCTCGACGTCGTAGCTTGCGCCCGCGACGGTGAAAGGGCCGATCGCGCCGCCCGCGATGCCGAAGGTCGGGGTCGCGCCGGAGCCGAAGCTCGTGGTCGAGAAGCTGCCGCTGCTCGCCGAGAACTCATCGAACGCGACTGTGTCGATCTCGACCGGGCCCGACCCGAGCGTCAGTGTCGGTGGCGAATGGATCAACGGCCCATCCGGCACGAAGCTGGCCGGCACCACCAGCCCGGGAAGGGCATGTTGTGGATTGGGCCCCTCCGGCGCCTGGAAATCGATCGGCTGCAGCGTCTGATCGACCGCTTCGCCCGGAGGCGTGCCGGATCCGGACGGCCCATGCTCCTTCGAGTAGTTGTCAAGCACGTCCTGCTGCCGGCTTTGCAGGTCCTCCATCCGCGAGGCGTTGTTGGCGATCTGCGCGAAGCTGACGGACGATCCGGTCTTGCTCAGGATGACCGTCTGCCCGGGATCGTCGACGATGATGTGGCGCGGCACCGCCTCCTTCGTGATGAGTTCGAAGGTGCCATGCTCGAACCCCTTGTAGGTGATGGAAGCGTCGTCGAACAAGGCGAGATCGGGATCGGCGGCCCACGCTTCTTTCAGCGCCGTCAGGATCAACGCGACGAAGGACAGCCCTCCGGCCCATCCGAGTCCCGCGACGACCGGCGACTCCACAGCGCGCCCGCCGCGGACGGACGGCGGACTGCGTTGGTGCTGCGCCGGCCAAAGACCGGCGAAGACACGTGCGAGCGACATCCTACGCCTCGCATGCTGCCCGCTTCCGCCGAAGCGGCCGGACCGATCGAGTGTAAGTCCACCCGCCCACGTTCCGGTTCCGCGCACCAGACTACGCTTTGTCGTCCCCAGGCTCCTTCACGAAATGTTGACTGGGTGTGCGCAAATGCGCTCTTTTGTTGGCGCTGAGCGGTCGGGACCATCGTCCGCTGCGACTAAAAAGTGGCGGTCGCGACATGCGGTATGGTGCGCCGGGCGCGCTCTGCCATCATTCCGCCGAAGCGGCTCTTCACGGACGGGAGCGGACGCATGCATGGACAAAGGACGGTCGCAGGACTTCTCTGCCTTTTGCTCGTTGCAGTGGCGTATCCGCCTGCGCCGGTTCGGGCGCAGGACGTCAAGCCAATCGGCAAAGTCGTGGCCGTTGCTGGCAAGGCAACGATCGAGCATATCGATGCCGCGGTTGTGCAGGCGAGACTGTCCGACGAGGGGGGCAGCGCGAAGGTCGGCGATCCAGTCTATCGGGGCGACGTCGTCAGGACGGGCGCCGACGGCCGCCTCGGTATCAACTTCGCCGACGGCAGCTCCTTCAGCCTGTCGAGTAACGCCAGCATGGAAATGAGCGAGTTCGTCTACGATCCGGACGGCAAGGACAATTCAACCCTGATCAGCCTGACCAGAGGCACCTTCACCTTCGTCGCCGGCAGCGTCGCCAAGACCGGGAGCATGAAGGTGGACACGCCGGTGGCGACGTTGGGGATCCGGGGCACCACGCCCCACATCGAGATTTTGGACGACGGCACGGTCAAGTTCGCCACCCTGATCGAGGAGGGCAAGGATGCCGTCATGAAGCGGAAGGCCGGTCCGACCGTTGCGCCTCCCCGGCAGCGGAGGGCCGACCGCGCTCTCGGCATCTGCCGGGGATGCTGAAGGTCTTCGGGACGGCGCCAGTTATGATCCTGCTGCTGGCCGCCCCCGCGTCGGCGCGGAAGCCGGAAGGTCAATTCCGGAACGTCGAGCTCTGCAACGCCGCCTCGTCCCCCGACCGGAGGATCGAGGCCTGCTCTGCCTTCATCGCTGCCGGCCGTGGCGGGCCACAGGCCCTGGCCATGGCCCACAACAACCGCGGCATCGCCTACGCGGCGAAGGTCGACTACGACCGCGCTGTCGCCGACTTCGACGCGGCCATAGGCATCGATCCGACCTTCGCCAAGCCCGTCAACAACCGCGGCGCGGCGAGACTGAGGACGGGCGACTACGACGCCGCGATGGAGGATTTCGACCGAGCCATCGCCCTCCAGCCGGCATACCCCGGGGCCTTCGTCAACCGCGCCGAGGCCTGGCTGAAGAAGGGCGATCTCGTACGCGCCGAAAGCGACTACACCGCCGCGACTCGTCTGAACGCCGACATGGAAGTGGCTTGGAGCGGCCTTTGCTGGATCCGGGCGAGCACGGGCGACCCGCAAGGCGCGGTGGAAGCCTGCGACAAGGCGATCGGGTCGGGCGCGCATACGGCTGCGACCTACGATTCCCGCGCGCTCGCCCACCTCAAGGCTGGACGGACCGATGCGGCCATCGCCGACTACGACGCCGCGCTACGCATCGACCCCACGCTCGCCGCCGCGCTGTACGGTCGCGGCCGGGCAAAGATCCGCCGCGGCGAGACGGCTTCGGGAGAAGCCGATGTCGCGGCCGCGAAAGCCGTCCGGGGCGACATCGCCGAGGAATTCGCGCGCTACGGCGTACCGTAGTCCGTCCTCAACGCGTGCCCGTCGGAGAATGCCGTCTCTCCCCTACCGAGAGAACCTGAGCTGCAGCGTTCGAGCAAGTTTTTTTGCAGATTCTCTCCCTCCGCCATGCACGCCGAAAAAGTCTTTATCCTTCAGTGCTTCCTGAAGCGGACTATTTGGCGGCCCATATCCGAGCCCATACCTTCGATCGAAGGACTGGAAGGATAACGTGCGCCGCGTGGGTCTTGCACGGTCCTAGTCACCCACAACCTTCATCCGCCCATCCATCTGCCAGGTTGCGGCTCTCAGAGGTGCGCTTCGGAATGAAATACCTTCGAGATTATTTGGATCCGGCTCTCGCGCTCGGAGCCCCACCCGAGGGCCGACCCAAATAGCTTCGTCCCTTTGTCTTGGTAGAGCGACTAGCCGGATGTCACCGCTATCAATTCGCTTGCCATCTATCGACTTAATAATCTCTCTGTCGTCATCGGACCATTTCTGAAAGTGAAACTGCTTCCCAGCGCGCACAATGCTCGTGAACGCCGTTCCTGGTCCCTTGTGCTTGCAAATCTGCCTCACCAAGAGACCGCCATGTATGGCCCTCGGCTTTGAACCGCAGGTAATATCAATCCCGGACCTCCTGGGGGGCCGCGATCTTGCTGTTCCAGCCTCTCGTTGAAGGGAGTAGTGGGGACGGTGCACGTACCAGGTGCCCGATTCGAGTTGTTCTGCGTGGCAATGAGTGTACGGGTCACGCCAGATGTCGGAATCGGTACACAAGTACAACTCGCCGGTCGTCCGGGCTACCCGGTCGCAGGCCGAGGGTATTATCGCGGATACGGCAGGGCAGCAGTGGGAGCCGCAGCCGTTGGTGCCGCGGCCTATGGCGCTTACGGTGCTTACAACAACTGTTACGATGCGTACGGCAATTGGATTGAAACGCGCCGAGCCCATGCCGACGGCGGTTGGCTGGCGCTGGTGACCGCTGTGGCGCTCGCCGACCGGACGGCGAACACGGGCAGCAGCGTCCTACGGCTGCGTCCCGCGATCGGCATCGTTCGCCATTAAGGGCCAGTTCTTCAGCATCAGCGCCAAGTCGCCGTCCCAGATTGCTAGCGCGCCGCATCGACCGGAGTCGCGAGCGGCGCGGTCCTGACGCGCCGCAGGAGCCACGCGCGGAATTCTCGCCTGAGCCGCATTCAGGCCCGCTTGGAAAAACCGCTCGCGCTGCGCCGCGTCGAGCCGCGCCCAGCCCTGCATCGTGGCCTCGAACAGATCGATGCGCCGCATCTCGGCGTGCCTTTCAAAAGCAGATGCAGCAAAGGAAACACAAAAAACGAAAAACGCAAATATGCCGAAGGGGCGCGGTCGCGCGGTCCCCGCGTTTATCTATGCACCCAGAGGGACCCGAAACGTGGCGGGTGCGCGGAGACGGAAGCGCACAGTAGTCGCCTCCGATGCGATTTGCCGCACGGGACCGTCCTTCTGATGAGTTAACGTTAGGGAAGATGGCTGGCCTGACGGAGATCAGCGCTATGGGGTCCTTTGAAGCACTCGCCATCGTCCTTGTTTTTGTTCTGGTGGCGGTGGTCGTGACCATGCTCGTGCCGACCCGGAGACGATAGCGGACGGCGTCCCGACCCAATGACTGGAAAGCGGTTGACGACGGCGGCAGGCAGCGCGCGTTCGCGCTGTCCTGATCGTTCACGACCCGGCGGCGCTGGTGCAAATTCGCCACGGCAGGGCCATCGACGTACAGGCGGCGCACTATGTGGCGCATGTCGAGAAGCGGGACGCTGATCTTCATCGCGGCGGTCGTCGCCCGCGAACATCGCGAAGAACAACGCTTCATTGTTCGCAGCAGCGAACTCGCCAGATGGATCAGAGGTAAGGGGCATCTCGGGAAGTCCGTCGCTCAATCTTCGTAAAATCGCGGCCCAGTTCGCTGCTGCCCGGCTCTCCACGGCTGCGTCGAGTCACGCGGCGCTGGACCGAGAACGTAGATGCGCCGGTATGCTTGGAGAGAAGAAGTCAGTCACCATTAATGACCTGATGTTGCGCGGCTTCGAGTACCTCTCCCGTGCGTGCAATAGGGGCGCCAACTCGTCACCCTCCAGTATGCAGAGCACATTCGTGCCAGGCTATCGTGGACTTCCTTCTCATCCGGCATCGCTCATGCCGCGCCTAACGGAGTTCTGCTAGATCAGTAAGCCGTATTGTACATTCAAAGTCATTGCATTGTGCCACGAACTGCTGACAAAATGGTCGGCATAGCCGGGTGAGTGGCAGTCGTGAATTTCCAGGTATCCATTTTGAAGGTACTTGCTAGCTACCCCAATGGGCTGGCGACGCTTACGGATATCAAACGCGACCTCGCATTTTTGGCAACGAGCGGCGCTGATTGGGCAAGCTACAGCAAGCGGCTGGGTGCTACGCTCCCCTCGTTGGACGTCTTCTCCTTAGGCTTTGTGCAAAGGTATTCGTTCGGTTGGCGATTGACAGCAAAGGGCGCAGCCGCACTCGAACTTATGGAACAGAAGGTGAGAGCTCCCGTCGCTAATGTCGAAGCAGAAGCGGCAACGTCGGATAGCTTGCTGGAAAAGTGTACGCCACCTGTAGGGTCCGCTGAAAAGCCTGATCAGCCGAGTAGCTCACCAATTGATCGGCGCGCGCTGTTCATGGTCATCGACGGCGGTCGAAGCCAGGCTGCATAATAGTCACAAACGGAACGCAGCGTGCGGCGTGACGGCGACAGGTCTCAGAGGGCGCTGCCCGCATCTGCGCGCGAGGAGGTTGCTAGCTGACGTGCGATCGCCGGTCCTTTGTAAACATGCCTCCGACAAGAGTGGCATCGTTCACCGGGTTCGCGAGCGGGGGAACGCTTTTATAGGCGGAGTGCCGATCAGGAGCGCGACCCGGCGTTCGGGATGAACACAGCCGCGGGCTAAGCACAGCAACAACTTGGCACAGTAGTTCTACGGCGCCGCATCTGGCGCCTGTCTCGCTTCAAAAAGCAGCGCAACCGTGACTCCGTCGTCGAGCGTCGCGCTAGAAGCTCTAAGCTCCCGCCCCCTTGAGCCGTCTTTCTCCCTGGAGCGCAACCGCCATTGTAAGCCTTGGGACCCTGGGAAATTTCCCAGGTGTCCGGCCGGTAGGTCCCCGCTAAACAGCTATTGGAACGTGGGCGAGTAGAAGAGCGAGAATGGAAGAGCTTATTGCTCAACTTGAGAAGTTTCGAGCGGAGGCAGGCTATTGTGCTCGGTTGGCGAGAACTGCACCGGATAGGCAGACGCGAGCGCTGTTCGAACGGCTCGCCGAACGGGTGCGAGAGATGGTTCAGGAAATCGAGACGACGATCGCCGCGCGAACGAAACCAAGTGGTCGCTGGGAATGATCGTCCGGTGGCAACTCCAAAGCCAGCCTCGATGCCTTCTTTGATGCACCCTTCAATGATTGCACTGTTGTATTCTTGCTCGGTCTTGAGCATGGACTTCTTTGCATGACAGACGGTATCAGCGAACGGGTTGATTTGGAGGGCTCACTTGATGAGCGCCGGAACAACCCCTCAATCACTGTTGGCGCAAACGATACAGCCGCCGCGACGATTCACCACTCGGAATATCTGGGCGCGTCGGGTTGCAACACCCTTCCAGGGCTCGATCATTTTATTTCAGCTCCTCTAAGCGTCAAACCATTTGTAATCTTGCGAGAACTAATGGATGATCATCGCGGCGTCGTCGGTCTTGAAGCGAGCGGCTTCGAGAACTGCCGAGGCGGTGCGGTGAAATAACTGGTAGTGGAGATCATCGGGTGGTGGACACGCAACGTCGATCAGATCACACAAGAACGCCAGCCGCTGTTGCTTCCTCGCGGATGGGTCCACATACCAATCTTTTATGGTCGGCCCAAAGGACTCATTGACCTTGCCCTCCACCGCGACGGCGACGGTGCGATTGTTCGATTTTATCAGAGCGAAAACGTCCGTCTGACTTTCTCGTCCGTTATCGCGAAGTGATACCTTGTGCTCTGGGATCGCGATGAGCAACTCGGTGGCCAATCCGAACATCCCGGCGATTTCCGGCGGCAGTCCTTCTGCGGCTTCCCAGCAATGCGCGAGTGTTCGCGCAGAGTAGCCACTACGCCAATGCTTAAAAGGGTCCGCTAACGGAAATGATCGCTAAGGCGATAATCAAGATCGCGCAAACCGGCGCTCATGACGCCGCACAGAGTTCGGCTCTGGCGATCAAGGAACTAGAACTGCGGTAGGGCATCTCGTTCCACCGGATGGCGGCGCGACCAAAGTCGCCTCATGCGACTTTTAATTTCCGATCGCCGCCCTGCTTGGAACTGAAACATTCCCCAAGGTCGGGGAGTTTGGCTCTTGGCTTCGGGGCTTCGCAACGCGCGAGGCATCTATGACCCCTCTACCAGCGGGCGACGCGTTCCTTACGGTCGCCATTATGAGCGTCACTTTCCTGACCGAGATCGCTCTTTTCATCTTGATTGGAATGATCTGAAAGGAGCGCGCTGCTGGGCAGCGCGCGCCGATGCGAATGGTCTAGCTCTCCACGAACTTGATGGTTGAGACCGGCCATCTTCCATCATGGCCTGTAATCGAAATCCGGAGCCCGTGCAATTCATCCAGCCAAACGTTCTCGACCGTGCCTGCCTTTCCGTCGCTAAGGACGACGGCTTTGCCGATCAATTCGGAGTGCGCCTCACCGTACTCACTCAAAATCCTTGACGCACGAAGCTTCACCGGTGACAGCGCTCGTCCATGTTCGGCCGAGCCGTTTGCGGCTCAACCGCGCAGCTTGTTCCAGCGCTTGGCCGCTGGAATGATCGATGGTGACGTCTCTTCCAGTTCGCGGAGCCGAATCTGCATCCTAAGGTTCGCCGGTAATTCCGGCTCCGGTTTCAGCGACGCTCGTAGCCTCTCGCCGATCTCTCGAACCATGGCCGGGCTGTGTACATAGTCGATGTCGATATGGTTGGGCATGACGGAGCCTCGGTAAGAACAACGCCACCGGCACGCCGACATCAGCCCAATGCGATTCCCCGCAACCGATCGGGGCGCGGCTGGCGATTTTGAATGGAACCGGAGACCGCCGCTTTTGGCTATCTTGCGCGAGCGCTTGTAGAGAAAAGCGGGTCAGCAACCTTTGGCTATCCGCGACATGCGCCGTGTTAGTACCGGCGAGCGGCGGTCTCACATTTCTAAAGCTCGCAGACGGCTTTCGTTCCCGTTTTCTAATCGCGACGCCAATGTTCCACTCGGAAGGAGGGAACCTAGGAGCGACTAGGCGCGCTGGCGCCGTGGGTAGCAACTTCCGCTGCGGACGAAGACATCGAGCCGCGCGGCTGGTCGGAACCATTTCTGAGAGTGTCCGGTTAGCTTCTGGGGGTGATGAAGGGACCATCTCCATGAGGACCGAATATCTCGCGGCGATTGTGATAGCTGTTCTTTCCGCTGGTACCTGGCTGGCAGTCGATTCTATCGGCTCCCTGCCTTCCGAAAAGCAGTCCACGGCGGTCGCCGTGCAACTGGCGGACCGGTTAGCTGGGTCCGTGGATCCATTTCTTCGTTCTGGTGGATAACAGCCGGAGTAACTCAAACGCATTGATGCACGCCTCGAATTGGGCCGAGGTTAAATGCGGCCGTCCTGCAGCGGCTCGATGCCGCTGGCGATCTCGACCAGCTTGCGGGCTGCCGCGTCGGGGTCGACGAATGGACCTTCGGCGGCGTACTTCATGCGGCGGAGTCCCGCTTGTGCACACCATGCGATGTCTCGTCGCCTGCTAGGTCAATCCATGCCAATGCAACGCGCAGCCACTTCAAGCGATCAAGCGCGCTCGTAGCCGCTACGGCTCGCCTCATTGCCTCTTCAGCCTCGGCTGGATGATCAAAATTCCGACTCACGGAGAGCGGGTATATCCGATAAAACTTAACTGGAAACGGCGGGTGCCGCCCGGAAAACTACGGCCTGCGCCATGAGCGAGATCGACCGAACGGCGGCAAACTTGCCGATCTGCGACTGCGTCGGCAGCGACCGCGTGCCGATCGTGTCTGAAATGTTCAATCCGCACACGGGCCGGACCGTGACAATGTTCCAGTGCAGGCAGTGCGGATATGTGACGTGGGATGATCGACCCACATTTCCTTCGCCGTGGGGAGCCTCTGGGTGAGACGGGCCTGCGAGATTACAGGCACGCTTGGCGTGTACTGGATTCGCACAGCCACCGGCCTTTACCCAGTCTTAACGCTGGTTGTGCCGATCATCGGGCTCTCGCGCGAACACCGAGGGAGAGGCTTCCTCCAGATGCTGAAAGACGGCACTTACAGGGCGTGGCTCAAGACCCCGCTCGGCCAAGGCACCGGCATTGCCCATGTTGCAACGGGCAGAATCTGGGGCCGCAGCAGCATTATGACCTACAACGGCACCTGCGAAGTCGATGGAGATCGATTCACCGCAATCGTATCGATCAAACGGCATACCGATGAGCATGTAACTATCTTCGGCGCCGATGACCTCACGCTGAAGCTTGAGGGAACGTGCTCCGGCAAGATAGGTCGTTATGTCGGGACGGCAGAAGAGGTGCCGGGAGTGCTCTTCGAGGGAACGCTCATCCTCACCGAGGAGGAGCCGCCTTCGCTAAAGGCGAGCGAGTCGACGCCAACGTTCAACCCGAACAAACTTCCCAAACTGCCGAAGCGCTCCCGCTAAATGACCCCGCAAGCCGGTACGCCTTCGCTCGCTTCTTGCGGGCTTTGCGACCGGCTCGCGATGCCGATTGAGCGCGCGCACAACGCCGATGCGGGCGAACATCGTCGGGCCACCGAGGTCGGCCACCAGCATCAGCGCCTCGATCGCGGCCTGCCATTCCGGCGCGTCATGCTCGCGCTTTGGCAGCTTGGTGATGAACGTCGCGGCGTCGTGCAGGGTGATCAGCTTGCAGCCATCTGGCAGTAGGATCGGATCGTCGAAAGTCCGCTGCCAGCCTCGGTATTACGCTACTGCGGCTCGTGCTTGTCCGTCAGTTCTCGCACCGCCAAGCTAAGCTCCAGCTCTCGAAGCCGTTCTATCAGCAGTTCTACGATATCCTCGTAGTCGGAGGGCGATAGCGAACTCATACCGCGCAACGTCATCTGATCTTGGAGAATGGTCGCCATCATGGCTTTGACGCTCATGGGACCTCGCCTGAAAATTAGACCCGTCATAAAAACAATCTGAAGTAGATGCCAAAGATCGCGGATGTGCAACGTCCGTAAGATTACGCACAACGCGAGCGGCAAATCCTTCCGCACCGCACAAACGGGATGATGTGTCGCGCGCGTTTTTTATCGCCGGACGATCTGATCCACCGGCAGGGAGGCGCGGGGCTACTTCTTCAGCAGTATCCCCATCGCTCTTGCCATTCGCCTCACTGATCCGGCGTGACGGCCCAGCTCGGCTGCTATCTTCGATACGCCAGCTCCTGCCCGGGGCCAGCTTGACCTCGCGCTCGGCCCATTGCCTTGGCTTCGGTGCTTTCATGGTGCGGCGCTCCACTCAACCAGTGCGCCTGGTTGCCAACACTTGGGAAATTTACGGGTGGTGTCTGCCCACCACGAGGCTCAGCGGTGCGGCGGCCGTGGCGCTCGCGAGATGGGCGTGTGCGGCGTCCCGATTAGCGCGAACTCTGTTGGGGATCGGATCGGCGCACGAATAGTTGGCGTCGTGGGTGTAGGCAGGTCCGCTATCTAGGGTAGATCAGACCTTGCCGTATGCGAGCGCCGGACCGCCGCTTTTGACCCATCTGCGACATGGGCAGGTTCAGCCGACCAGCTGGCAGTGCCCGCTGATGACAGTACCGTCGCGTTTATGCGCCTTAAGCGTGCCGTCGACGCGGTTGATGAAACCTTGCCAGACCGCGGTCAGGTCGAACAGATGTTGCCAAATGTTGCCGAGCGTAAGGGCCGTCTCAAAGAACAAGTGTGAACAAGCGTTCAAGATTAACCCCTTCGCCGCTTGCTGGATCAATGCTTTAGCTCGCCGATCGGCGTCGGGACGCCACGCCGATTTACACGCTGGGCCAACTTCCGGGCCTTCTACCGCGATGTTCATCCGAAACCGTCATGGCGGCACCTGCTCGTGCGCGCCGATCCGACTGCCGAGTTTTCGCCGGACAATTGCCTCTGGCAGGTTGGAAGACGGTATCGGCGGCGATCGACCGCTCGATGACCGAGGACAGGGCGTTACTGCTCGCGTCCTCAAGTCGTTGACGCCGCAGCGGTAAAGGCCCCTTCGAGGGAGGCCGGAAGGCATGATCCAGATCAACGCTGCCGCTTGACTGCCGCCCAAGGAATTCGCGCAGTAAGTTGCTCAACCCGTTTTCTGGGCTGGACGCTTTGCGGTTGGATCGCTGCGCTGGTGAGTGTGGTGGGCCGCGACGATCCCCACCCCCGCCGCCGTTTACTGCCCGGTGATCTGGAGCATGTCACCAATGAAACGCTGTCTCGTTGCTTTCGCAATCGCCGCCAGCCTGTTCGCACCAGTTGCGCACGCCAACGATGTCTTGGAAGCCAAGTTGCGGGCCTACGTTCCGGTCTTCTCCCTCGCCAGAGTATGTGACATCACGATCAATGACGCCACCTCGGGTGACCACCGCGCCACGCTTGAAGCGGTGAAATCTGAGCCGAATGCTGAGAAATTCGCCTACCGCCTCCATTACGAAACGCAGACGGCCTACATCAAGGCCCGCGACGGAGGTCAACGGGTCGCCTTCTGCAAAGACTTCATCGCAGCCAACAGCCAATACGCCAAGGCGCGCGTCGCCGCCGTGGTCGAGGACCACATGAGCCACGTCAGCACTAATGCGCAGAAAGCGATTGCCTACAACGTCTGTGGAGCGAACACCTACGCCAAGCTGTCCAAGGCCGACTGGAAGCCGTACGCGCTTACCAAGAAGATGCTTGAGATTGAGCATAAGCTGGCCAAGGAAAACGCCGAGACGAACGGCTGGAACGTCGCCGAGGAAACGACGGCGGTCACGGAACAGTTCTGCGCGGCGGTAAAAACCCGATGAGCATCGCCGCCGCCAAAGTCCGAGCCCCGCTGATGCGTCTTTGCGCGGCTTTGACACGATGCCTCCAGCCCGAGCCTGAAGGCGTGCAGCACCGCCTCATGGCGTCGGCTCCGCAGCGCATGGAGGTCCGACTTAGCAGCAACTACCGCGAACACCGAGCGGAAAGCCGCCGCCCATGACTCCATTGACTCGATATTCTTAGATATGCTGTGCCTCTAACAGCGCTTCTCGGCCTATCATGACGGAGCCACGCCGCGCCCTATAAGCGCTTGTCATTGCGATAGACATCATACATTTCGCCCCGCCTAATCATATTGAAGTAAGCACGAAATATTTTTCGGTTGTCTCAATGGACGAGCTTAGTGTCTCGAACGGGCGTGCAGTTTGTAAATCTGCAACGACCGTGACTTTTGCTTTACCGCGCGTTCCTGATTCGGAATGAGCTGATGCAAGCTCCCCGTCGCCAAATTGGGCGCGCGAGACGGCCGCGGTAGACGTCGCCCGATGGAACGCAACGTGAGCAGGGATGATCACATTCAGGAGGCAGACGAGCGCTTGGGATCACAATGAATATCTGTTCAAGAAAGTTTCCAAAGAGAAACCGGAACGTCGCCACGCACTATTCGTTTTTCCCCGCGGGGAAACCAACGAATGGAGAGATAGATGAAGAAGCTTTCTTACGTTCTCGCCGCGTTAGCGACCATCGCGGTGGCAGCGCCGACCATCGCAAGCGCTGAGGAATTCGGTTTCCGGATCGGAAGTGGCCCGGACTATTCCGACCACTACTACAGTCCGCGTGCTCACTTTTATGCACATGATCGAGGCTGGCATCACGGATGGTATGATCGCGATGGCGACCGCACGGTAGTGATTAGGCGTCACCATTACCACGACTGGGACGACTAATCGAAAAATGGCTCCCAATCGGGAGCCATTCCTTTGAAAGAATGCAGCTGCGGCGGCTGTCGAAGAGCAGTGCACCGGGGCCGGAGCTAAAGACCAGGCACGCCAGCCGAAGAGTCGCGTGGTCTGGTGACGGCTGGCTTCCTGACGGTGCTTTTTATCCGTTCCGCGAACGCGCGCCGCGCCCTCGGTGGGATATGTGGAGACACGCGACGCCCGCGCCTGATCTCCACAAGGTTCACAAAGCTCAGCGGACGAAGCTCAAACCGCACGAACCAACGCGGAAGATGCTATCGGATCAGAAACCTGTGCAGCCGCTTGGGGCGCGTACCTCATTGGGCGCGCATCGCGCGGGAAATGATGATGCGACGGCTGCCAGTCCACCGGTAAATCGCGCGCCGGATGACGTTCAAGTCACGCCACCATCCGTCGAGGGCAAAGACGTGCAAGCGATCGGTACGGCACCGGTGGATGCCGCGGCGGATATCGTTCAGGTCACTCCGCCACCCGTAATCGAGCGCAAAGGCGAGCAAGCGATCGGCACGGCACTGGAAGATGTCTTGGCAGATGTTGTTCAGGTCACCCCGCCGCGCATTATCGAACACAACGAGGCGTCGATAACCAGATCACTCGACGGGTCGCTAGTGATGATGATGGTGCTCGTGGCACTTGGCTTTATGATGTCACTGCCATTTCGCCGTAGGCATGCCGAACGTGTCTTAGCTTTTGCCGCGATGCGCAGCTGCGAAGCGGGAGCGGACCATGGTCGCCCAGTCAACTTACGGTGTCCACCGCAAATCGAAGCCGATCCGAATTCCTTATCTAGTCTGGAAGCGTCCGTGAAAAACGTCCTTAGCACAATCAAGGAGACCGAAGCCGAGATGATTTCCTCACGGCAGCTCCGAAAGCCCGCGTGAAGCCGAGCTAGCTCCCATCTGAACTCCGCAGGTCGCCTTGAGCTGATGCAGGAACGGCCCGCTATCTTTTCGATAGGATGCGGCCCCTGAACCGGTTCGATGGCGGCGAACTCTCTCGTGCGTTATGCATCACCGAAAATGAAGGAGCGCGGTATGGATCGCAAGCACATGGAGGTGTCACCGAGAAGGCCAAGGGCACGATTAAAGAAAGAAGGTTCTGGTATCGGGCCCCGGCACCGCTGCCACTGTGAGACCACCACGGTTGAAGGGACGACGGCCGCAGGATCACGCGAAGGGAGCAGGTCTTCGACTAAAGAACGGCTGTGACATTCGGCTCTCTGACAGCAACGCGGACATCAGACCTGACCTTCGCGTACATTGAAAGCTACCAGCCGAACTTTACGCGTTCCGCGGCACAGCCACAGGGCGCACGGCCGATCAGTCCCCAAGCGCAGCGGGCGACGGAACGCTCAGCCCGCAACGCCGAAACCATCATGTATTCCGCGACAGCCGTCGCTAAAGGTATGAACGGGGTTTCGCGCGAGTACTTTGAGTTCGTTCGACAACAGATTGAGCGGCGCATGGACAGAATGAATGAACTCTGGCGCTGTCGAACTCATCACGACTTGGCAGCCGTTCAGACGGATCTAGTGCGCGACACGATCCGCAGCGCGATGGACAGCAGCCGTCGGATGGCCGACATGTCCCTCAAGGTAGCAGACGATGCGGGCGACCATATAGCTCAGAGCGTCGAACGGATGCAGCGCGCTGCGTAGCCGAGCCTCTAGGGCCACTTACGTGGGCGGCTGGATCTCGAGCCGCACACGTAAGTCGCGCGACGCTTCACCAGGTCCGCTGGCCTCGACGAGGCGGAAACGAAACCGGGCTCAGACCAAACCCAGGTCGCCATCTGAGGGTAGGGGATGTGCGCTGCATTAGTGCACTGACCATGGCCATGCCAATGACGGTTGCGGTTTTTTGGCTTGCGGCGGCGCCGGCTTCTGCGTCTGGGCGACATTGGCCGACTGACGCGGACGAGGCAATGGTATTTCGGGCATCACCTTTGGTTCTCCGGAGCTCACCTCAGGCATCGCCTTTGGCGCTGAGGCGTTGGCGATGACGTGGGCGAGTTGTTCCTGGCTCGCGTTGAGTTGCTCGGTGAGTGTCTGGCTTTCGCGCGCCATCTGGATCTGGGTCGCCTTGATCTGGTCGATGGTACTGTGGTTCCGCGCCATTTCTTCCTGGCTCGCCTTGAGTTGGCTTGCGAGATTTTCATTGCCGCGGACCAATTGTTCTTGCCTCATTTCGAGCTGTTCCACCGTTTGCCTCAAGGCAGCTAAATCGCGCGCCATCGGTTGGAGCTGCTGCGCAATCTCGGAAGACACGGAAACGGCAGTCGGCGCAACGTCATTCGGCGCGGTTTGTACCGGAGGGGGCGGTACTGCGGCGACCATCATTGTCGAATCAACGGACGATGACCATCGCCACCCGACGACAGTAATCGATGCTACAAATAGCGAACCGATGAAAGCCAAATAGCGCCAACCGGCCAATCGATGACCCGTGCCCGGCGGGGCGCGTGACGTCTTCATCCTGGTCGGTCGGGCCAAAGGGCCGACTCCCTTTTCGCGGGCCAAGCTCGCCAGGCTAGAAAAATGCTCGTCCAAGCTTTTCGTGATCTGCTCTTCCGCGAGCTTGTCGCCTAACGTGGAAGCCATTTGGCGCTCCATATGAAATGCAATAGCACCCGCCGGAGAGCGATTCGCGCATCTGCGCTACGGCGAGTTAACCTTCAACGGGACGCAGATGGTTTTGAGCATTTCCCAGGGGATGAGCATGCAGCTGCACGTCACGTCGTCTTTTTTTCCAGCTCACCTCAGAGCTATACTGGCGCTTTTAACGCAGCCGAGGAGGCGAAAGTATGTTGTCGGCCGGAGAACTACGGAAGGAACCCTGACGGTTCGCCAGCGCGCTCCATGCGAGATCACGCCGGAGGGCAGTTCGTCAACACGCAGCTAGATATGGCCACAGAATGCTGTAGAGCTCCCGCTATAGAAGCAAGCTGGGAGGTTACTTATTTGCGATGCTTCGCCGCCGAGCGCCCAGCACCATGAGTACAGTAATCTCAGACAGTGCTAGCTTCCAGCCGACTCAAGATTGTGACAAGCGTGCTGAGCTCATCGTCAGTTGCTCCCCTCAAGTCATAGCTTCCGATTGAGCCGGAATGCACCATTGAACCGCCCCGGGTTTGCCGGAGGCTCCAACTCCTGAGAGGATGGAGCCATGACAAGCAAGACCACGAACAAGTTTTCGCCTGAAGTCCGCGACCGTGCGGTTCGGATGGTTCTGGATCACGCCGGCGAGCACCCGTCGCGCTGGGCGGCAGTGACCTCGATTGCGGCCAAGATCGGCTGCACACCGCAGACGCTGCATGACTGGGTCAAGAAGGCCGAGATCGACAGCGGGCAGCGGGCCGGTGTCCCGACTGAGATGGCCGAGAAGCTGAAGGCCCTGGAACGGGAGAACCGTGAGCTGCGGCAGGCCAACGAGATCCTGCGCAAGGCAAGCGCTTATTTTGCGATGGCGGAGCTCGACCGCCGGTTAAGCCATGATCGCCTTCATCGACGATCATCGTGGGGCGCATGGGGTCGAGCCGATCTGCAAGGTGTTGCCGATCGCCCCCTCGACCTACCATGCCCATGTGGCCAAGCGGCGCGATCCCGCCAAGCTGTCGGCGCGAGCCAGGCAGGACGCCGCGCTGGAGATCGAGGTTCGGCGCGTCTTCGATGAGAACTTCTCCGTCTACAGCGCGCGCAAGGTGTGGCGGCAGCTCAAGCGAGAAGGCTTCGATGTTGCTCGTTGCACGGTGTCGCGATTGATGCAGGACATGGGTTTGCAGGGGGTTATCCGCGGCAAACCGGTTAAGACCACGATCAGCGACAAGGCCGCGCCATGCCCGCTGGATCACGTCAACCGCCAGTTCAGGGCGCCAAGGCCGAACGTCCTTTGGCTACTTCACCTATGTCGCGACCTGGAGCGGATTCGTCTACGTCGCCTTCGTCATCGACGCCTATGCCCGCAGGATCGTGGGCTGGCGGGCCTCGCGCACGGCGCACGCCAGCTTCGTGCTCGATGCGCTGGAGCAGGCCCTGCACGATCGCCGACCGGTCCACCGCGGCGGGCTCGTGCATCATAGCGATAGAGGTAGCCAAGGCGGATTCAAACGGTCGTCGCAACACCAGTTACTTTCACTCATAACAGAAGATCGTCAAGCGCCTCCGCCGGCGTTTTCCAGCCTAGT
>NZ_JBEPQF010000049.1:0-46474 GCF_040547695.1 Bradyrhizobium sp. JR4.3
GTAAAATGCTTCAGGGCCAGCGCTTCAGAGCGCGGCTCAACGAAAGGTCTAGCGGTCAAATCCATTGTGGCCGACTTTTGCAACAAAATCGGCCCTAAGCGGAAGTGCGGGTGGAGACGTGTCACGTCGACTGTCAGAGGCAAACCGGACGCCGCGCCCGCTTTAAGTTCACGCCGCCCCCCCGTTGCAGACGTTCTCGGAGGGATCAGGCGATGCCATACATGGTGCGCCCGTGCGCTTTGCTCAAAGGACAGCGCAAAGGCCCGGTTTGATGGGGTTCTCTCCGGGCCTCTGGCTCCGCTTCGTCGCGCGCCGGTTCGGGATCGAGAACCGTCACAGACGAGACGCCGGCAACGATTGCAACCACAGCCTGAGTCGGATGGTGAAATTGAGGCGCAAACAGCGCCGCGTATGCACGGCGATCCGCGTTGGCCTGCGGAGCACCTCAGAAAGACAAGACAAGCAGTGCCACCAGCACGAGGTTGAACGTGCCTAACGCTAGCACGGCGACATCAAAAACCCGGGTCAAACTGATCGTAGTGTCCCCCGATACACGCCAACCGGGTGAAATAGTAGAACTGCCACAGCACCCGATGATGGAAGGCTCTCCACGCAGACTGCAACTGAGTCGATAGGGAAGATCGCCTGAGGAGCCGAGAGCACTTGTCCCAACACTGCTGAAGAAGCGGGTCAGTTAAGAACCTTTGATCCATCTCAAGTCTTGGAAGCAAGTGCGACGTCAGCTTGGCCCGTTCATCGCTCTTCGAGGAGGTGAGAATGATCAGGTTGGTTGCAATTGGCGCGCTCGCTCTGTCTCTCGCGGTGTCGGCGCAAGCCGCGCCCGTTGCTCCTGTGCTCGCGCAGCCGGACAGCATAATCACGGAAATCGCTGCTGCCTGCGGCGCGGGCAGAACTCGGGTGAACGGTGTTTGCGTGGCACGAACAACCGTCCGGCAAACCCGTCGAGCCGTCCGCAGATGTGCGACCGGAATGACCTGCTAGCGCCTGGCTCAAATAGAGCAGTAGTTTCTCTCGCGGTCAGCGTAGCTGATTAGGCGAAGAAACGCGTCTCGACCGGTAGTGCCGTGGCCAATGAGCAAAGCCCCGCATGGATTGAAGAGCACCGCGTGCGCGGTGCACTGGACGACGTGATCATCGTTCCACTTGCTTTCATAGCGATCGCCGCGAACAAGATCCTGCGTTTCACTATCGCGGTTTTAATGCGATTGCTCGACTATACTTTCCCTCTGGTCATGGAGATCGTCTGGCTTCCGCTTTTCGCGGCCAAGGTTCTGGGTAACCTAATGGTCGCTGTCACCGCCGGTGCGCTGTGGATCCTTCCTCTGTCTGAGGCGAGGCGTCGAAATTGGATCGTGTCGATGCGCCGTCGCTGGTCGTGGCTCCGGCGCAAAATTAGCTATCGGGCGTTCGAGCGAAGCCTGCACGTTGCCTTTGCAAAAGGTATGGCGTGGGTGTTTCGAAAATGTCGTCATCTCACCCCGAACACTGCATTGCTTGTAATCGTGGCTGCGGTAGTGTGGCTTCCGATCTCTTTCGGGGTCGCGACAGTGATGCATGCGGTATTGTTTGCCAAATTAGCGTCTTGGCCAGCCTGGATGCAGCTTTTGCATCCGTTGGCTACGGTGATCGCTAAGAGCAAGCTTCTGGTATTGCCGGTTTATCCGGCAGCGTGGCCGCAGGCGAAGAAAAGTTCGTTCGCTCGACTCATGGGCAGGGCCTACGAAAACATCCAGCGTCAGTACGTCATTAAAAAGCTAGGCTACCGTTATAGACAGGCCGATACGGTCGGCCTCGCAGTGCTTCACGCGTTGATGCGCTCAGCCTGTTTTGCGTCGCTCGCCGGATGGCTTCGCAATGCGCACGTCGCTGAACATCTTGGCGTGGAAAGACCCACGCAGAAATTGCGTTCGTTCTTCTCCCGGTGGTCGATCAAGTTTTCAGCCGAATATTACGAAGCACAGGAGCGGCAAGCTTCGAATGTTCCGCGATAGATCGCTGCGAAGACACTGCCGGGCTGGCTACGGAGATAAACCTGTTGCAAGATGCACAGACCGGCGGGAGCCGCCCCGTTCAGTTCCCTGCCACTCCTCCATTTGTCCTTTTCTCGCGCAATTCCAACCCGATGGCGAACGCGCGATGTTCCGTCTTCATCTGATCATCGCGTGCGAGAGTTTGCGCATCAGACGGGGATACGGAGGCCGCCCTCTGGAGACGTTTTCTGACAGCAGCGCTACAAAACCGAGTGGCGGCCACCGCAACATTCTGCAGGCTGATGGGTGAACTGCCCTTTGGCTCCAATAGTCGGGCGACTTCTTGGTAGAGGCATTCTTCTCTATCGGTGACTTCGGCCGCATCGACAATCACGGTGGCCTGGATCGGGTCAAGCTGCGCGTCGGTTCTGCACGATGCGCAAAGGATTGCCACCACAATGAAGAGCAATGCTCGCGTCATCTTTTCATCTCAGAAACCGGAAAGCTCGAGAATTACCAGCCTGTCCCGATCAAAAAAGGGCGATCGCCGAGCGGAAGGTTGATCTAAGTCAACTCTGACGTGCCTGGAGAAGAGCCGGCAGGTCCGACGTTTCAAGATGCTAGGGGGCAAGGGCGGCTTGGTGGCACCAGCAATATTACCACTATCAAGTGGCTTGTAACCGCTTTCTGAACGCGTTGCGGGTCCCGTTATCCAGTGCGAAGTGCTCAGCCGAAGATGCGGCTTGATCTGAATCAATTCTGCCGACGGCAGAGAGCAACATTGCTGTTGGCCCAAGGCATCTAGGGAACGCTTTTCGCCGCGGCTGCGACTGACCAACAGACATGGATGGGCCGGGACAGGCGTAGGAGGAATGCCAGTCGAACCCGGTTTGCTGCAGGGGGACGTGATGCTCGAAACAGTGCTGGGCAGTGCAAGGTTCTTCCGGCGAACTGGTCCGCATCCACTCGCGCTCGTCGCTAGCACGGCGCGGGGTGTGGCAGACGAACGTGAACTATTGCTGGAAGGTTTGGCCCCTTTGCAAGCGGCCGGGCCGACTCAAGTGAGCTTTCTAGACAATCGCCGTTACGCTTCCGCCCTGGATCAAACCTCCGCCGGCGCGGTGCTCGTTCACCCTGATATGGCTTCACGAGTACCAGCGGCAACTGTGGCGATCCAAACGAGCGAACCGTATGCGGCTTGGGCCCGCGTTGCTGCCCTGTTCTACCCTGTACCACCGCCATGTCCTGGTGTTCACCCTTCGGCAATAATAGCGGATGGCGCTCAAATTGATCCTTCAACAGAAGTTGGACCCCTGTGTGTGATCGGAAGCGGAGCGGAAATAGGGCCGGGCTGTCGGATCGGTCCTTGCGCAGTCATCGGAAGCGGCGTCAGCATCGGTAGGGACTGCCGGATTGGCACACATGTGAGCCTGAGTTACGCGGTATTGGGAGCACGCGTTTACGTATATCCGGGTGCGCGGATTGGCCAGGAAGGGTTCGGATTCGCATCCACCAACGGCGGGTTTCTCTCGATCCCCCAGCTTGGGCGAGTTATTCTGGAAGATGATGTCGAAGTTGGTGCCAATTCGACGATTGATCGCGGATCATCGCGTGACACCGTGATCGGCGCTGGCTCCCGCCTCGATAACCTCGTGCAAATCGGCCACAATGTTACTCTCGGCCGCTGTTGCGTTGTAGTTGCACAAGTTGGGATCTCGGGTTCAACCGTGCTTGAGGATTTCGTCCGCGTCGGAGGGCAGGCGGCTATGGCGGGGCACCTCCGGATAGGGCGAGGTTCGGAGATCGGCGCGCAAGCGGGCGTCATTTCGGATCTAGCACCCGGTGCTAGGGTTCTCGGAAGCCCTGCCCAGTCGATAAAAACCTTCTTCCGACAGATTGCCACGCTTAAGAAGATCGCCGCCCAGAGGAACTGAAAAGGCGGCCAGACTGGCTTGATCTACCTCAAGGGTGTTGAGCGGCGATGCGCGTTGAGGACGAGTCGCAGGAGGAGCCTAGGCTTAGGGGGCTTTGGTAATTCCTTATGGTAAAACGCGACCCGTCACTGCCGGATGAACACCGTTGCAAGGGGTGGTCGCGGCGCGACGTAGAAACGCGCTGCGCATCTCACACAGGACAAGTGCTCGGCGATATCAACGCGCAGTCCGGATCGCAATTGGTCCGATCCGCAATCCGGACACTTTCCGACGTTTAGAGATTTAAGAATGTCTGTCTCGCTCATGGCCCACGACGGTCAGACGCCGAACGAACGCTTGATGTGCTTCGCCATAACCATAGCCGCCTCAGTATACTTTCCATTTGATACTTGCTGATCACACAGCAACAAAAAAAGCAGCGCGACAACGGCGATCATAAAGCCTTTGAGCATAACGGTCTCTCCATGAAGAGACTGCCAACCGAGCAGATCTTGATAATGGTAAGTTCAAACGAGTGTCGCCGCCGCGACGATCGCAATGGTCTCAACGTTGGCAAGGACCTATTAAAGTTCCGTAAAACAGAACCGAAGGGGCGAGCGCCCTCGATCTTCGGACCAATCAATAATCCCTCGGTGAAGCATGGGAAGACGCCTCTAACAGGCTGGTCAATATAGTTGGCGTAACCGGCAGGACCTATCAACCCGCGCCCGCTTCAGTTGTGACGAGAGGTTCGGCTATTGATTCGCTTGGTATTCCAGCGTTCCTCGAGGTCGCCCAACGATCCCTTAGAACTCACAGCTTGGATCCGCCAACGATGGCGGGCAAGGGCGCCTAGTCTCATCCGGGCGCCCTTATGCTGAGGTCTTAAGACCCGCGCCAGACGTGCAACACGCCTTCGCGAAAGCCGCCGACGAAATGATCTGACAGGTCCGCTGGCAGCATTTGGGCTGAGATCATCAAACGACCCGCTCACCATGGTCGCGAGCTCGTGTGCCGACGCATGCTCTGCCCAGCGGCGACCCAAGGCCAAACTCGTTGCCGATCTGCCGTTGCGTCCATGGTCCAGGACTATCTCCGCCTCCGTGGCCCCGGCGAAGCGGATGCCGCGCCGGGGCCTGTACGTTCTCGCCAATTCTGAGAAGCTTGGGGGCTGGAAAGAATCGGCAAGGCGCACCGTAGACAAGCAGATCTGCAGCCTGCGGCTACTGCACTTTGTGCCAATGGGTGAATGCCGACCGGAGTCGCTGTCGGGCTGCCGGCAACATCGATCGAAGTCCGCAGATGGTTCGACGAGCGCGTCGCCGCGAACGACCTCGGCGGCTCTCAGCGACACCGGAATCACTCTGGCTCTTTCGGACTACGGCCCTTAGTCAGCCTGTTATGCAGAAACCGCACGCGCCGAAAATGAGACGGCCTCAGTCTGGAAGACTGAGGCCGGGGGGCATTGAGTACCGTTGGGGTCGGTACTCTACAATTCTAATCACGACAGGCAAATTTGCGTATTGACCTAGAGGACAACAGGAGCAGCTTCCCGTATCCGAAGTTGCTTGGCTGCTTGGCTATCGCGAGCTGAGTTCACTCAGACACGCGTTCAAGCGATGGACCGGAATGACACCACGACAGTTCCGGTCCAGGTCTCCACACAGGCGGAGTCGCAGCGCAAAACCCTAATTGCCGTTGATTACTTTCGACGAGCGCAGTGCTTGCCTGCGTGTGGAGCGAAGAAGGGTGACGTCATTGGCGCTCGGGTTTGCAGGCCGGCTCAAGTGCTATTCATAGTGTACTCAAGGACAATGCCCTTCGGTGCAATTGCGAGTCCCTCTGCCCTGCTGCAGCTTGCTCCGGAGCAGTTCACTTGGAAGAGGGGGAGATCATGTCTTGTCATGCCTCGATCCGACGGCACTTCCCGGACCCGTCAATCACGACCGAGGACCGCGAGACGTCGCTGGCGCAAGAACCGCGGCGAGGTTCTATTTTGATGCTCGCAGGATTCCGAACCGAAGTTGAGACCCAATTGGTGATCGATCGACTCTTGAGTGAGTACTTTACGCCCGAATCGCGGCAGGCGTAAGCGCCTTCGCGGTCTCTTGCGCCAGTGCTCGCCATCCTTCCTTCGCGAGGACATACTTTGCTCGAGCCGGAATGGTTGGCAGGGACATTGCTTCGCCGGCGTTGATCTAGATCAACTAGGCAGTCGCCACGACGCCCGAATACAGTTGTCGTCACGGAATGTGTGATCATGCTGTTGCTTGATCTGGTTTCCAATCGTTGCTCGGGAGGTCATCATAATGAGGTGCAGATTGCTTCTGCTTGCGCTGGTCGTAGTCTCCTCAGCTTTCGCCAGTGAGGCGCGCGCCACGACGGCCGATATTCGCAGCATCACCTGTGGCGAATATCTTGCCATGTCGGCTGCCCCGTCAAGCAAGTTTTCGGCTTGGATGACCGGTTGGTTTAGTTATGAAAGTCGGAGGACGTTTGTAGATTTTGACCTGCATCGGGCAAATGTCACAAGCGTAAGAGGGTGGTGCCAATCCAACCCAAATGCCAGTGTGATGGTAGGGCTGGAAAAATCGATAGGCGTAACTGCTGTGCCTACTGCTACGCTGGATTTTAACAAGATCACCTGCGGAACTTGGCTGGCATACGGTCCAGCAGATCAAGATTTCGTAAGATACTTCATGAGTGGCTATTACAACGCAGCGGCAAGCAACAGTGTATTGGATTACGACCGCCTGCAGCGGAATTCCAGTGCGGTCGTTGCGTATTGTAAGAAAAACAAATCCCGGACTCTACCAACGGCCATTCAGAATAGAGCTACCTAGGTCGAACCAGTTTGCAACCGCTTGCGAGCAACGGAGCGCGCTGCATTAGCGTGGCTCCTGCGTAACAGCGCAATTCATTTGAGCTTCGTTCACTGTGGCATGTTGGACTAGACTCGGTTCACCGTGATTTTGGTTTTTGCCAGTTCGTTCGGCTCTGATGAGCACGCATGTGCGAAAGGCTTACCGATAAACGTTTTTAGAAGGAAGCCAACCGCCCACGTCCCGATCTGATCATTGCACTTGTCGCAGTACTGATTTTTTGAGGTCTGCCAAAAGGCGGTAGTCATTCGCCATCTGCAACAGTTTCTCCTTCATCGGCGATCCCGGCGGCAGCGCGGCCGCGTCCTCACGCATCGCGTTCTCAACTTCATCGCACTGAGCCGCGGTCAGCGGTTTTTCACACACCGGTCCCCTCCGCCAATCTGTCTGATTTGAACCAATTCAGAACGGGGCGCTCCGAATGCTTCTTTTGTGCGCGCGCTGAGAAGCTGTCACAGGCTTGTCACACGGCCTATGCGACTTCGGCGCATCTCACAGAAATTTCTTTGCCGTTTTCGCATAGCGTAGCCGTATCGCTCGGTTAGGATTATTGTCATTGCACCCTGAGCGTGTACGCATTGATTTAGTGGGCCCAAAGTGTCGCGGAGCAAAGTACTCGGTTTCGTCGATCCCTTTCAGTACGCGGCAAACGTCCGCTCGGCTGACATTGAGATATTTCCCACGGTTAAAGGCAAATTCAGTGCTCAGCTGACGCAAGTAACGTTCGCCTAACTGTGGATGCAGCGCTTCGAGGAAACTCTCCCGCGCATTCACAGAGGAACGATTAAGCCTGATCGCAAGGTATTCACCTTCCTCACCGAAGATCAACCAGAGGTCTACAACCGCGGCAGGGCTTGCTGAAGTTCTCACCCCCGGTAGCACCGATCGGACAGGCTTTCCCCGAAAGCCATCGACAGCATTTAGCGACCCTGCATCGACGAGGCTGGGCCAATTCTTCGGGTCGGCGGCCGATCAGCATCCTGGCCTTTCCGGCTTCAGCCTCTTGAGCGGCGGGCGCGAGGCTTTCATCGTTCGTCTGGCGTTGGCCGACTTGGCCGAGCGTAGCCTCGACATGCAGTACTACATGTGGGATGGCGATACGACCGGTCGGATCGTCGTCGACCACGTGATGAAGGCTGCCGATCGCGGCGTCAGGGTGCGCCTCCTCGTCGACGATCCCTTCTACAAGGACAGCGATTCCGTCAAAGCGTGCCTCGACGCTCACCCCAATGTTGAGATCCGTCTGTTCAACCCGCTCACTAACCGGCGCTGGTCAATTCTCGATTTCATTTTTGATTTCGGCCGGGTCAATCGACGCATGCATAACAAGTTGATGGTTGCTGACAACGCGGCCGCAATTGTCGGTGGCCGCAACATCGGTGACATCTATTATGGGGTGAACACCATTGCTAATTATCGCGATCTGGACGTGTTGGCAGTTGGGCCTGTCGTCCCAGATCTCTCGAGGGTTTTCGACCAGTACTGGAACAGCTGCTCAACCGTGCCGATCTCAGCCATCGTCGACAGCGAGCATGGCGCAGACGATCTCGATGTCGTCATGTTTCGATTGCGTGAGGCGATTGCGGCGGCCAACTATCCTTATCCAATCGACCATGACCTCTACCAGTTGGCGACCCAGAGCGGCGAGCTTCGCGACAATCTCGTATGGGCTAACGGCTATATTGTCGCCGACGATCCGGAAAGCATCGCCCCCGGCAGGGAGAGTGATAATGTCATTGCTTTCATCCGGGAACGGATCGCACATCTGAAAAAGGAACTTTTGGTCGAATCGCCGTACTTCGTCCTGCCGGCCGGAGCGCAGGCGACCGTTACGGGGCTGCAGCAGCGGAATGTTCGTGTGCGCGTACTGACAAACTCACTCGCTTCGAACGACATGCTTCCGGCCCACTCAGGTTATGCCAAGACCCGACGGCGGCTGCTCGGGCATGGTATGGAGCTATACGAACTGCGCCCGGACACTGACGCTTTTCGGTCTGGTTGGTCGCTCGTTTCCGGGCGGTCACGAGCGGCATTGCATGCCAAGGCCATGGCCTTCGACGGTGAAGCCGTGTTCATCGGTAGCTTCAATCTCGATCCGCGCTCTGCCGTGATCAACACCGAAGCGGGCCTCTACATCGAGAGTGCAGAGCTGACTAAAAGGCTGACTGACTACATGGGGACCGGTGTGGCTCCCGAAAATTGCTACCGCGTCCTCCTCGATCCGAAAGGGGAATTGGTGTGGGAGACGGAGAGGGACGGTCAAAAGGTGAGCTATCGGGACGAGCCCGACGCTGGCTTTCGAAGACGTTTGGCCGCCAACCTATGTAAGCTCCTACCTATCGACTCGCAACTTTGACGCTGGTTCGTTCGCGACCGACGGCGAGCAACAGCCATGACTTCCGAACGAGGCGCAGAGGCCGCTTGCAATTGTGGCCAGCACACTATCCGCGGCAACCCCTAGCGGCTTGGCATTCCACGCCCCCCGTCGAATCGCAGTCCCCGGGCTGGAAGTCTGCGAAATGACTGCCGTTCTGCCGCCTGTGATGCGTCGCCGCGCGTTCAAACAGGCCCATAGCTTGCATTCGCTCGCATGCGAACTGGGCAGGCACGCTCAACCGTTGCAGCGCTGCTGCCCGGCCTCCATCACGCTATGCTCTGCTTTGACGTGGAATTGAGCGCGCAACTCGGCACCAACGCTAGTCGTTAAAGGTTGAAAGGCTTGCTAATGTGTCGATCAATGGTTGCTGACTTATCGTAATGAAGCCGACATTTGGGCGGTCCAGATCGAGTATTACGAATATTACGCTACAGACTAGAGCAGTCGTAATGAGAACAGGAGTTCGAGTCCGGAGCGGGTCAAGCCCGCTTGCATAGCCCGCAAAGCCGCACGCAACAGCAGCCATGCCGGAAAGCATTAGTAAGACAATGTGCGGAATGAAGTTTTGCAACGCCGCAAGACGCTTTCCTTGGTCGTCGATCATCTCGTTAAGCGCTTGGATAAATAACCCTGTTGGCACCATACTATTATCTTTGGCAGAAAGAGCTATTACCTGCTGCCATAGCGCTTCTTGGATCGTGTTCGAACGATCAACAAGCGTCGGAAGTTCCGCAAAAGGCTTGCCGGCCGGAACGATCCGTATCTGGGCATATTCCCGAAGGAGCTTCAGTGATTCGGCCCGATGAGGTGCTGGCAGGAGGCGTGCGCGCAGAGCCGTCGTGCCAATCGCGTTCGCTTCAACGAGAACCGCTTCGCGCCGAGCTTCGAAACGTGTGAGCGCCATCAGAAAAGTGAACCCAATAATCAAAGCTAGCAATCCCAAAAGCGATTGCTCCAGCGCAGAGATGTTGGCGCTCGCGCCGTGACCCTCGGTCCGTATTCCCAGTCGCCATCCAAATTCGCTCGCTAGAAAGACAATGGCGGCGCCAATTGAGAAAATGACGAGAAAGTAGAAGTTGTACAGTTGCCCCACGACCTCACCTTGAAAATTCCCCCGGTCGCTTGTGATGCTCAGAACAACTGATCATACTTTTGATCGAGATCATGGTCTTGGTATTAGTCATCCGCTGACCGGAGCGCGAGCGGGCCTCCACTGCTACCCACAGGGCTTCTGAACATTAATATATTGTCTCGCAGCCGGCCGTCGCCGGATCGCACACAAATGTAGACACATGATCGCCATTGCCTTGATATACTTAAGTTTTTTAGGCCTAAACCTTCCCTACGCAGGGGGATGGTCTGGCCCGAGACCTGTGATGGGCTCAGAGTTGGTCGGTGGCGCAGTCAGGCGACGAGCCGTGGCCCTCCATGCTCCAGGCCCTCGGCGACAGGCTCGCCGACGATCCGCCGCAGCTCGGTCGCGATTCCGTCCAGCACCGCCCGCTTTTCCTTCATCCGTTGGGAGTGGTTGTAGACCTTGCCCGTGACGGTCGGCACGATGGTCTCGCCCTTCTTTGTCACGGCGTGGTCAAGGCATTTGGCGATGGCAGCATCGTCAAAGCCAAGATCGCCGGCCAATGTTGCCGCTGTCCGGCGCAGGTCGTGCGGCGTGAACCGCTTGAGTCCGAGCAACTCGCAGAGACCGGTGGTCTTGGTCTTGTTCTTGTTCGTTTCGTGTTTCGTGCCGCGCAACGCGTCGGCCATCGCTTTGCGGTGGATCGGCTGGCCCTTGTATATCGGGCTCTCGAATACGAACTGCGGATCATCCGAGGTCAGCGCCTCCTTGATGATCTCAAGAGCCAGATCCGACAACGGCTGCTGGATCACCCGCCGCTTCTTGACCCGCTTGAGAGGTACGTCAAAACGCGGATATTTGCCTTTGATGTCAAACAGCTCGTCGCGATGCGCACCGAGCACTTCGCGTGATCTCAGCATGGTCACCAGCTCGAACTTGAGCGCGAGGCGGGTGCGGCGGTCATAGGGCAGATCATTGCGGTCGAGGCCATGCCAGAAAGTCCTGATCTCGTCCTCGGAGAGAACCCGAGTGCGCGGATGCTCGGGATCGAGCTTGGGCAGGTTGATGCAAGGGCTGGCCGTCACATAGTCGCGGCCTGCCTCCGCCGCCCAGTTGAACAGGCCCGACGCTGCCTTGCGCATGTGGCGCGCGTTGCTGACCGAGGGCCTGCCAAACGTCCCCGCGACGATGTCGTTCGATAGCGTCGCGATGTCATGCTTTGTGACATCGCCCGCGAGTGTTTTACCAAGCCGGGCACCGAGGAAGCGGCGCAGGTGGGTCGCCGTATTTTCCCAAGCCTCCAGCCGGGGCCGCATCTCGCCGTCCGGCTTACGGACTGGCTTCTTCATCCAGTCGATCCGCTCCTCGATGATCTCGGCGACGGTCTTGCCGCGCTTTGCATTGTTGGCCTTCTGGTCCCGGAAGGTCTGGGCGAGAGCCTCGCCACCCCTTGCCTTGAGGCCATAGACCCTGCTGCGCGCGTCCTCGACCGTGAAGGTCTCCGCATTGTAGACGCCGAGCCAGCCGGTGCGCTGCTTCCCGGTCTGCCTGTCGGTGAACTTGAACGAGAAGGTTGCTGCGCCAACCGCAGTGATACTGACATAGAGGCCGGCGCATTTGCGGTCGTAGAACTTGGTACGCTTGGCAACCCGCTTCTCGCACAGGCGGTCGGTCAGGATGACGCTGCTGTTGCGGCCGCGCTTGCCGACGGGGGAGGGGGCGATGCTACTATCCATGTGGTTTCGGCTCCTAAGGCTTGGGACCAAAGGGCTCGGCTTGAAGGCTTTCAGTTTGTCGTGCGGACGCTGAAAGACTTAGGGCCGGGCCCTTAAGTTGGTGAAGCCCGCTGAAACAGCCTGCATCAGGGTAGTCGAAAAGCCCTTATTTTAAAGTCTTTTGTTAGTTTCGGCGTGTTTCACCGAATGCCAAAATATAGACGTGTGGTCCTGGCCGTCGTTGCTACGGTCAAGCCCTGACGAATGCGGCATCTGCGTCAACCGGCGCGGTGTCGGTGACTTTCGCTGGGGTGAGGGAGGCCAGAACGAACTCGGCTCCCGGGAGAGCACGGCATAAGCCGTCCAACCATCGCGCAGGGAAGGCCGAGTGATTGGCTACACCTGTATGCCGCTGTGCGGTTTTCCTGCGTGTGCTTTTCGCGCAGCGGACCGCGGGTGCCAGGTCAGCACCCGGCCTTCCCTGCGCCCTCTTGGACAAGAGGGTGGAATGACCAAGCAAAGCTCGGGCGAGATCAGCCGCGAGGCTGCGAAGCTGTGTCTGCAATTCAAAAATGCGAGCTGGAAGCGTCGCGTTACCGCGTCATACTCCGTCATTGCGAGCGCAGCGAAGCAATCCAGAAATGCATCCGTGGAAAATGTCTGGATTGCTTCGTCGCAAGAGCTCCTCGCAATGACGACGTGGAGGCAGTTTCGCTTGATCGCGCTAGGCTTCCCGCATCACCGTCCCGCTGGTGCAGACATCGCGCCGTTGGAATAGCGCGACCAGTCGGGCTCGGTCGGCTGCGACGGCCACAGCGCGGCGTTGGAGTCGCGCACCGACTGGGTGATGGGATGGGGTTGCGCCTTGCGGACATGACGGCGGTCGTTCGCCGCGGCAGTCTGGATGATGGCGGCGGCAATCAGCGTCGCGCCGAGAATGATAAAGGTCTTTTGCATCGTTACTTTCTCCCGTAACGGCGCCCGGCTGTGAGATGTTTGTGTGGTCGCCGTTGCGGCTGACATGGCGATGCGCCCAGCCGATATCAGCGTTCGCGACATCACATTGGGGCGAGCCAATTTTCTAGCCTCGGCTAAATATTCGGCAATCGCGCCCGCAGCCCCGATGGACTTGACCTGCGCAATCCGGTTCAATGGGCCAAATCTGGTTTCTGGGCGACAATGATGTCGAAATATCTGCTGGTCCTTCTGCTGATCGCCTCGCCGGCCGTGGCGCAGGTCAAGCTGACCCCAAAAACCTCGGCGGCGCATCCGGACCCCTGCGCGCCGATCGGACGGACCGCGGACGGCAAGCTGGTCTACTCCATGAAATGCGAGAATTTGCCGGTGCCGCCTCCGCCGCCGCAGGCGGAACTGAGGGAGGCGCCGCAGCCCGCCGCCGAGCCGGAGCCCGAGACGCGGCGGAGCGGCGTTTTCGGCTGGTCCTACGACCGCAGGTAACCGGCCGCGCCCCTTGCGCGAAGCCCGACGGAGTGCTCTTTGCCTGAAAATTCCCCGTGGGGCCACCGCCCCCGATCCAGAGAGATGAGATGACCAAACTCGTGATCCGCGCCGGCGACTTCACCTTCGATGCCCGTTTCGAGGAGCAAGCGGCGCCCAAGACTGTCGCCGCGTTCCGCAAGGCGCTGCCGTTCGAAAGCCACATCATCCACGTGCGCTGGAGCGGCGAGGGCGTGTGGATGCCGCTTGGCGACCTCGATTTCGGTGTCGGCTACGAGAACCACACCAGCTATCCTGCGCCCGGCCAGATCATCCTCTATCCCGGCGGCATCAGCGAGACGGAGATCCTGATGGCCTATGGCGGCGTGCACTTCGCGAGCAAGATGGGCCAGCTCGCCGGCAACCATTTCATCACCTTGACGTCCGGCCTGGAGAATCTGGCGACGCTCGGCAAGAGCGTGCTGTGGAAGGGCGCGCTGCCGATCCGCTTCGAGGAAGTCTGAGTGACTGGTACCCGCTACCCGCGCGATCTCCGCGGTTACGGCCGCAACCCGCCGCACCCGCAATGGCCCGGCAACGCGCGGGTCGCGGTGCAGTTCGTCGTTAATTTCGAGGAGGGCAGCGAAAACAACATCCTGCATGGCGACCCTGCCTCGGAAGCGTTCCTGTCCGACGTGCTCGGCGCACAGCCTTGGCCCGGCCAGCGCCACGCCAATATCGAATCGATGTTCGAATATGGCTCGCGCGCCGGCTTCTGGCGGCTGTGGCGGATATTCAGCCAGCGGAAGTGGCCGACCACCGTGTTCGGCGTCGCCACAGCGCTGAAGCGCAATCCGGAAATCGTTGCTGCCATGAAGGAGGCGGGCTGGGACATCGCCAGCCACAGCCTGAAGTGGATCGAGCACAAGGACATGACCGAGGCGCAGGAGCGCGCGGAGATCGCGGAAGCGATCCGCGTCCACACCGCGGCGACCGGCTCGCGGCCGCTCGGCTGGTACACCGGACGCTCCTCGATCAACACCAACCGTTTGGTGATGGAGGAGGGCGGCTTCCTCTATCTCAGCGATTCCTACGCAGATGATCTGCCCTATTGGGTCAAGGGCGCGAGCGGCAAGCAGCTCGTCATTCCCTACACGCTCGACGCCAACGACATGCGCTTCATCAATCCACAAGGCTTTGCCGAAGGCGAGCAGTTCTTCACCTACCTGAAAGATGCCTTCGACGTGCTCTATGCCGAAGGCGAGAGCGCGCCGAAGATGATGTCGGTAGGCCTGCACTGCCGTCTCGCCGGTCGCCCCGGCCGCGCGGCGGGGCTGATCCGCTTCCTCGACTACATCGGCAAGCACGAGCGCGTCTGGGTGCCGACGCGTTTGCAGATCGCACAGCATTGGCACGACAAGCTCGCGCACCTTGCGGCCGACGCATTCGAGATCGGGTGAGGGCGATGTCGCAGATACCGCTGTCCGATCTCAATGTCGCGAGCTTCGACGATTTCGTCGCAGTACTTGAAAACGTGGTCGAGTACTCGCCTTGGATTGCCCAAGAAGCCGCGGCGCGCCGTCCGTTTGCCGGCATCAATCCACTGCTCGACGCGATCAAGGCGGCGATCGCGAGCGCTGAGCCCGAGGTGCAACTGGCGCTGATACGTGCGCACCCCGACCTTGCCAACAAGACTCAGCGCGCAGCGGGACTCACGCCTGACTCGAGTGCCGAGCAGAATAGCGCCGGCCTCGACCGTCTGTCGGACGCCGAATACGCGGCCTTCGAGCGGGCGAACAATGCATATCGCGAAAAATTTGGTATCCCCTATATCGTCTGCGCGCGCCGGCATACCAGGGATTCCATCCTGCGGGACTTCGAGGCGCGGCTGCAGAACATCGCCAAGACCGAGACACGCCGCGCGCTTGAGGAAATCTCTCGTATCGCTGCTCTGCGTCTCGATCAGCTCGTCATCGCCGATGACAAGCTCAAGGTGCACGGCCGGCTTTCGACCCATGTACTGGACAATCACGCCGGCAAGCCCGCGCCGGGTATTCCGGTCGAGCTGGTCGAGCTCGCCGCGCTCGGGGAAAGCCGCGTCATCGCGCGCACCGTCACCAACGCAGACGGCCGCACCGACCAGCCGCTGATCGGCGGCCGCCCGCTGCCGATCGGCCGCTACGAGCTCCGGTTTAGCGTGGCCAAATATTACGCCGAGCGCAACGTGCAGCTCTCCGACCCGCCGTTCCTCGACGAGATCCCGCTACGCTTTGCGATCAGCGAGCCGGAAAGCCACTACCACGTGCCGCTGCTGGTCACGCCGTGGAGCTATTCGACCTATCGCGGCAGTTAAACATGTTGCGCGGATGAGGCGACCGCTGCTGCATCCGCTTCCGCCGCTGCGCCGCCGCTCAACCCGTTGAAGAAGGCGTTGAGCAGCACCGAGACGATTGCACACAGCAGGATGCCGGACTCCAGCAGCGGCTGCAGATCATGCGGCAAATTCCTGAAGAAGCCGGGTGCGGCGAGCGGGATCAGGCCGAAGCCGATCGAGATCGCGACGATGAAGAGATTGTAGCGATTGGTGCGGAAGTCGACCGAGGTGAGGATACGTGCGCCTGTCGCCGCGACCATGCCGAACATCACGAGGCCGGCGCCGCCGAGCACGACCAGCGGCACGGCCTCGACCAATGCGGCGAGCTTCGGCAACAGGCCGACCACGAGCATGATGCAGCCGCCCGTGACCGTCACCCATCGCGAACGCACGCCCGTGACCGAGACGAGACCGACATTCTGCGAGAACGACGTGTACGGGAAGGTGTTGAAGATGCCGCCGAGCAGCGTGCCGACGCCGTCGGCGCGCAGGCCTCGGCTCAGGGCTTCGCGGTCGACCGTCTTGCCGGTGATGTCGCCGAGCGCCAGGAACATGCCGAGTGATTCGATCATCACCACGATCATGACGACGCACATGGTGATAACTGGTACCAGATGGAATTGCGGCATGCCGAAGCGGAACGGGATCACGACCGCGCCCCAGGAGGCCGCAGCGACCTTGTCGAAATGCATCACGCCCAGAATGGTCGCGAGCACGGCGCCGGCGATGATGCCAAGCAGCACGGCGACGTTGGCGAGGAAGCCGGTGCCCCATTTGATCAAGCCGAGAATGAACAGCAACACGAACAGCGAGATGCCGAGCCCCTTCAACTGTCCGTAGGCCGGATTGGGAAAGCTGCCGGCGACGCCGTCGACCATCCTGGTCAGCGTCGGCAGACCGCCGCCGGCCCAGTTGATGCCGACCCGCATCAGGGAGATGCCGATGACGAGAATGATGCTGCCGGTGACGACGGGCGGGAACAGCGGTAGCAGCCGGCTGACGAACGGCGCCGCGACGATGCCGAACAGGCCGGCGGCGATCACTGAACCGTAGATGCCGAGCAGGCCGATCTCAGGTGAAGCCGCCATCGACAGCATCGGACCGACGGATGCGAACGTCACGCCCATCATCACAGGCAGGCGGATGCCGACACCGGGAAGACCGAGGCATTGCACCAGCGTCGCAAGTCCGCAGGCGAACAGGTCGGCGCTGATCAGGAAGGCGACATCCTCCGGCGGCAGCTTCAGCGCGCGCCCGATGATCAGGGGCACCGCGACCGCGCCGGCATACATCACCAGCACATGCTGAAGCCCGAGCGCCAGCAGGCGCGGGACCGGCAGGACCTCGTCGACGGGATGCACTTCGCTGCTCATGGATTAATCCCCCGAAATATGCCTATCCAAACTTATCGTGCAGCGCCGGAAACAGCCGGTCCGGCTTGAATGGCGGCGCAGTGAAGCGGATGCCGGTGGCATCGGCAATCGCGTTGCCGAGAGCGGCGGCGACCGGATTGTACGGACTCTCGCTCATCGACTTCGCCCCCAGCGGGCCGATCGTGTCGGAGGTCTCGGCGAAGAAGACCTCGGTGCGGGGCACATCGGCGAAGGAGGGCAGGTGGTAGTCTCGGAATTTGGGGTTGGCGACGCGGCCATCCGCATCGATCACCATCTCCTCGTAGAGCGCGGCACCGAGCGCCTGCGCGACACCGCCTTCGACCTGACCACGGCACTGCATGGGATTGGCCACGACGCCGGCGTCCGCTGCATGCACGCTCCTGAGAATCCGGAGCTCGCCAGTGGCCTTGTTCACGGCGACGCGAAAACCCTGCACGTTGAAGCCGACCGAACGCGGCGTGCCGCCGGAATTGCCGGCGCCTGCGAACGGCTGTCCGCGTTCGCGCGCGAGCCTTGCCAGCTCCACAAAGGACATGCGCCGCACGCCACTGACGACGGCTTCGCTATCGAGCGTGCAACTGCCGACGTCGCAGAGCCATGCGCCGGCGGCGGCCGCCTTCAGCTCGGTCGCAAGCTGCATGGCTGCGGCATGCGTCGCCTTGCCTGCCACGAACATGCCGGCGCTGCCATAGGCGCCGGTGTCGTGGCCGCCATGGGCGGTGTCGGACTGGCGCAGGCGGATCCGGTCGACGGTGGTCGCAAGCGTGGTCGCCGCGATCTGCCGGTGCACGGTGCTGGTGCCGTTGCCGAATTCGGCGGTGCCGACGGTGAGGTCGAAGCTGGCGTCGTCGTTGAGCGTGACCATCGCATCCGCGAGATGGCCCGCCGGGGGCACCGTGTCGATCATGGTCAGCGCGACGCCGTCGCCGATCAGCCACTCCGGCGACAGGTCCGGCTGTGGACCATCAGCCTGCATCGCGCGCTCGACGAGGTCGAGGCACTGGTCGAGCCCGTAGGAGCCGTAGTGCACGTCGTGGAATTCCGACGGCGGCGGCGACACCATGGGATCGCCGGGCTTGATGACGTTGCGCCGGCGCATCTCGTAAGGGTTGATGCCGAGCTGCTTGGCCAATTCGTCGATCGCGGCCTCGACCGCGATGAGTGTTTGCGGCAGACCATAACCGCGAAACGCGCCTGCTGGCACCGTATTGGTGTAGACCGCGTAGCCGTCGACCCGCTTGTTCGGGCAATTGTAGACGCTGATGGATTCGGCCAGCGAGTGGAACATCACTGGGCCGGCGTGATTGCCGTAGGCGCCGGTGTTGGAGAGCACGTCGAGCTGGAGCGCCGTGAGCTTGCCGTTCGCGTCGGCACCGGCCCTGACGTGGACCCGCATCGGATGCCGCGTCGAGGTTGCGATGAACTGCTCCTCGCGGGTGAGCTCCAGCTTCACCGGCCGTCCGGTCTTGAGCGCGGCGAGCGCCAGAATGTCTTCGACGAACATCTCCTGCTTGCCACCAAAGCCGCCGCCGACGCGCTCGCAGAAGACGCGGACCTTGTCCATGGGAAGTTCGAAGATATCAGACAGCGCGCGTCGGGTCAGGAACGGCACCTGCGTCGAGGTGCGGACATTGAGCACGCCGGAAGCATCGAGCCAGGCGAGGCCGCCATGGGTTTCCAAAGCGGCATGCTGCACACGGTGACTATGGAAGGTGCCCTCGAAGGTGGCGGCGGATGTCGCGAGCGCAGCCGCCACGTTGCCGAATTCGCCATGCGTCTCCGCAGCGAGGTTGCGCTGGGCATAGGCGATGCGGTTCGCGGTGGTGCGATCGGGATGAATGACGGGCGCGCCGGGCGCCATCGCCTGCTCCGGATCGACCAGCGCGGGCAAAATCTCGTAACTGACCTTCAGCCGGCGGCATGCGTCCTCGGCCGCGGCTTCGCTGTCTGCGACCACGGCGGCGACCTTCTGGCCGATGAAGCGGACGATGTCGTCGAGAACACGGGTATCCTCGGGATCCATCCAGTCCTTCTCATGCCGCGCGGTCGACATCAGAGTGGTTGGCGCATCCTCATGCGTCAGTACCGCGTGCACGCCGGGAACGCGCAGCGCTTCCGACTTGTCGATCGCGACGATCCTCGCGTGGGCGTGCGGCGAACGGAGCAGCTTGATATGCAGCAGGCCGTCGATCTGCGTGTCGAACGTGTAGCGCGCCTTGCCGCGCACGACATCGGGGCCAGCCGGCGCCGGCAGGCTGCGGCCGAATGCGGCGCCGGCTTCGACGCCCGCCTCGACATTGGCCTTGCCGAGCAGCGCGTCCTCGATCGCGCGATAGCCGGTGCAGCGGCAGATATTGCCCTTCAGCGCGACGCCGAGATCGGTGCGCTGCGCCTGGTTCAGCGAGGCACAGGTCAGGATCATGCCGGCGGTGCAAAAGCCGCATTGAAAGCCCTGCGCATCGAGGAAAGCCTGCTGCATCGGATGCGCGCCGCTGTCACCGCCGAGGCCTTCGATCGTCGTGACCGCGCGCCCGTCGGCGCGGAACGCCGGGATCAGACAGCTATGCACCGGCTCGCCGTCCAGCAGCACGGTGCAGGCGCCGCAATCGCCGGCGTCGCAGCCCTTCTTCACGCCGAAATGGCCGAGCTCGCGCAGAAACGTGCGCAGGCACTGGCCGGCGCGCGGCTCCTGTGGAAACGTCGTGCCATTAACCTCGAAGCTCATGCCGGCGGTGCTCCGAGGAGTTCGTCGCGGATCTCTTCGGCGAGCCGCAGTGTCATGTGCTTGCGCCAGAGCGGCTTACCGTGGATGTCGGTATGGTAGAGATCGTCCGTGATCTGCTGCGCGATGGAATCGCGAAGCGCTTTCGTGTCGGGGACCTCGCGAAAGGACAACCGGATCGGCCGCACCGTCGAGGCGGTGACCGTGAGCGTCAGCGTGCCATCGGCATCCAGACTGCCGATCAGGAGCGCCGCCGAGCGGCCGACCGGCGCCAGCGAGATCTGGCGGAAGGCCGTACGACGTTTCAACGCGGCGATCGGAATATCGATCTGCCGGAGCAGGTCCCCCGGCGCCAGACGGTTGAGCTGGTTGCCGCTGACGAAGTCGAAGACGGGCATCACCTGTTCGCCGCCGCCGGCCTTCCAGATGGTGCAGACGCCGTCCAGCGCAGCGGTGAGCGAGATCATCGGTCCCGCCGGAAGCGACATGCAGAGATTGCCGCCGACGGTCGCCGTCTTCCAGATCTTGAACGAAGCCAGGAAGGCGCGGCAGCACTGGTTGATCAGCGGCGCCGCGAACCAGTCGGGTGGGCAGGCGAATCCATCGAGCTGCGCAACGGTGCAGGTGGCCGCGATGCTGAAATGGCTCTCGGTGACCGTCAGCGCCGGCCACTTGAGGTCGGCGAGATCGATGAGCCGAGTAAGGTGAACTTGCGGCTCCGAGAACAGCCAGGTGCCGCCCGCGAGCCAAGCATCACCTGGCGTCCAAACGGGCAGCTGCGTGCGCGTTTGCGGATGGGCGACCGCTGTGATGGTATTCAAGTCCATGGCGACGCCAACGCTTCCAACGAGTGAATCGAACCAGGAGAAAGTCTTGCAAGACGAGCGCCAAGTCGCAACAACAAGTCGCAGCAAAAGTGCAATCAGGCCCGCCCCTGCCTTGCAGGCCTGTCGTCGGCGGATGTGAGGAGGAGCAGGTTGATGAGCGACGCAAAGCCGATCTGGATCAGGGATCCCCTGGCTATCCTCGCCGATGGCGCCGAGCGCGGGATCGTGGTGAGAGGCGGCCGGATCGTCGAGCTGGTGCCGGCCGGCGCTGCGCCTGCAACCGCTGACGTCGCGGTGTTCGATGCTGGCGACCACGTCGTGCTGCCGGGCCTCATCAACACCCATCACCATTTCTACCAGACGCTGACGCGGGCGCTGCCGGCGGCGATGGACCGCGAGCTGTTTCCCTGGCTTCAGGCGCTCTATCCGGTGTGGGCGAAGCTGACGCCTGAAGCTCTCGAGCTCGGCGTCACCGTGGCGATGTCCGAATTGCTGCTGTCGGGCTGCACCACCACGACGGATCATCACTACGTTTTTCCGGCGGGGCTCGAAGACGCCGTCGATATCGAGGTGGCGGTGGCCAGGCGGCTCGGCGTGCGCGTGCTGCTCACGCGCGGCTCGATGAACCTGTCGCAGCGCGACGGCGGTCTGCCGCCCGATAGCGTCGTGCAGGATGAGGACACCATCCTCGCCGACAGCGCGCGGGTGGTCGCCAAGCACCACCAGCGCGGCGCGGATGCGATGGTGCAGATCGCGCTCGCACCTTGCTCGCCGTTCTCGGTGACGACGTCCCTGATGCGCGCCACCGCCGATCTCGCAGACAAGCTCGATGTGCGCCTGCATACCCATCTGGCCGAGACCGAGGACGAGAACAAATTCTGCCAGGAGATGTATGGCTGCCGTCCGCTCGACTATCTCGAACAATGCGGCTGGCTCAATGCGCGGACGTGGCTCGCCCATGGCATCTTCTTCAATGCAGACGAGATGAAGCGGCTCGGCAAGGCGAAGACGACGATCAGTCATTGCGCCTGCAGCAACCAGCTTCTGGCCTCCGGCTGCTGCCCCGTCTGCGAAATGGAGGAGGCCGGTGTGGGCATCGGCATCGGCGTCGATGGCTCGGCCTCGAACGATGGATCGAACCTGATGCAGGAGGTCCGGGCTGCGTTCCTGCTACAGCGGGCGCGCTACGGGGTGACGAAGGTCAGTCATAAGGATGCGCTGCGCTGGGCCACCAAGGGCTCGGCGGCCTGCGTCGGTCGACCGGAACTCGGTGAGATCGCCGTCGGCAAGGCGGCCGATCTCGCGCTGTTCCGGCTCGACGAGCTACGCTTCTCCGGCCATGGCGATCCCCTGGCCGCGGTCGTCCTGTGCGGGGCCCACCGGGCCGATCGGGTCATGGTGGCGGGGAAATGGGCCGTGATCGACGGAGCGATCCCGGGCCTGGATGTCGCCGATCTGATCAGCCGCCACAGTTCCGCGGCGCGGGCGATGCAGGCGGGATAATCAGCAAAATAGAAAGAGGGGGCGACCACAAGTGCCGGGTGCTTCTGGCCACCCCCTCCGAACCTCCTCCGGGAGGAGCAGGTGATTTAGGCGATGCAAGAAGCGTGCTACTTGCCCGGCAGCTTGTCGTCGATGCCTTTGACATAGAAATTCATGCCGAGGATCTGGCCGTCGTCGAGATTGGCGCCGCCCTTGCACTCGACAGGCTTGCCGTCCTGCCCAAGGACCGGGCACTTGAACGGATGCAGCTTGCCCGCGGTGATCGCGGCCTGGGCATTCTCGGCGATCTTCTTCACGTCGTCAGGCATGTTGGTGTAGGGCGCCATCGCGAACATGTGGCTGTCGAGGCCGCCCCAACTGTCCTCGGATTTCCAGGTTCCGTCGAGCTCGGCCTTGACCCGGGCGATGTAGTAGGGACCCCAGGTATCGAGGATCGAGGTCAGCTGGGTCTTCGGCCCGAACTTGATCATCTCGGAATCCTGGCCGAAGGCGAGCTTGCCGCGTTCGCTGGCGATCTGCATTGCCGCGGGCGAATCCGTGTGCTGCATGATCACATCCGCGCCCTGGTCGATCAGCGCCTTGGCGGCGTCGGCCTCCTTGCCCGGGTCGAACCAGGTGTTGGCCCAGATGATCTTGACCTTGATGTTCGGGTTGATGGTCTGCGCGGCGAGGATCGTCGCGTTGATGCCGGAGACGACCTCGGGAATCGGGAACGAGCCGATATAGCCGAGCACGCCGGACTTCGACATCTTGGCCGCGATCAGGCCCTGGATGTAGCGGCCCTGGAACCATTTGGCCGAATAGGTCGACATGTTCGGGTTGCGCTTGTATCCGGTCGCGTGCTCGAAATGTACGTTCGGATATTTCTTCGCGACCTTCAGCGTCGGATCCATGTAGCCGAACGAGGTGGTGAAGATCAGCTTGTTGCCGGCGCGGACGAGCTGCTCGATGGAGCGCTCGGCGTCGGGGCCCTCAGGCACGTTTTCGAGAAAAGTGGTCTCGATCTTGTCGCCGAGCTCCTTCACCAGGGCCTGGCGTGCCAGCTCATGCTGATAGGTCCAGCCGAGGTCACCGACCGGGCCGAGGTAGATAAATCCGACTTTCAGCTTGTCGGCGGCGGAGGCTGCACTGACGCCCCCGGCAAGCAAGAGCCCGGCAGTCAGCGCAAGAAGTGATTTCCTCATCATCAATCTCCAAACATCAGGGGAAAGCCACGATCCGCAACGTGCGCGCCCCATCGCGCCCGCCCCGGAAATGAAACGCTAGCGGTCAGGCACGAACACGGTGCCAAGCGCAGCCGGTGCGGTGGATCCGCCCGTGCGCGCGCGGGAGAGCAGGACCAGGACGATGACAGTCGCAAGGTAAGGCAGCGCCGACATCAACTGCGAGGGAATGCCGACGCCCCAGCCCTGCGCGTGCAGCTGCAGGATCGTCACCGCGCCGAATAGATACGCGCCGACCACGAGGCGGCCCGGCCGCCAGGACGAGAACACCACCAGCGCCAGCGCGATCCAGCCGCGGCCTGCGGTCATGCCCGGAATGAAGAACGGCGTATAGGCGAGCGGCAGATAAGCGCCGGCAAGTCCGGCGCAGGCGCCGCCGAACATCACGGCGAAGGTGCGGATGCGCAGCACGGGGTAGCCGAGTGCATGCGCAGACACGTGGTTGTCGCCGCAGGAGCGCAGGATCAATCCTGGCCGCGTGCGGTACAGGAACCACCAGACGCCGGCGACCAGCGCCAGCGAGAAATAGACGAAGGCGTCCTCGCCGAACAACACGCGGCCGACCAGCGGAATATCCGTGAGACCGGGAATGTTGAGATGCAGCGCCGGCGTGATGCGCTCGCCGACGAAACCGGCGCCGATCAGGCCGGAGAGTCCGACGCCCAGGATGGTCAGCGCCAGCCCTGTCGCAACCTGGTTGACCGCAAGCCCGAGCGCCATCAGTGCGAAGACCAGTGACATCAACGTGCCGGCGACGATGCCGAACAGTGCGCCAATAAAGATCGAGCCGGTCAGCCACGCACCTGCAAAGCCACATGCGGCGCCGACGATCATCATGCCCTCGACACCGAGATTGAGCACGCCGGATCGCTCGGTCACGAGCTCGCCGGTCGCCGCGATCAGGAGCGGCGTCGAGGCGGCGAGCACCGCGAGGATGATGGCTTCAATGAGTTCCACGAGCCACCTGTCGGTTCGGGAAGACCAGCTTGAAGCGGTAGAGAATGAGGGAATCGCAGGCGAGCACGTAAAACAGCAGGATGCCTTGAAAAACCTTGGTGACGTCCAACGGGATCTTCATCGCGATCTGCGCCTGCTCGCCGCCGATAAAGGTCAACGCGAGAAAAAGGCCTGCAATTAATATTCCAAGCGGGTTCAGCCGGCCGAGAAAGGCGACGATGATCGCGGTAAAACCGTAACCCGGCGAGATGCCGGGCTGGAGATGCCCGACCGGACCTGCGACCTCGATGATGCCGGCGAGACCCGCCAGCGCGCCCGAGACGGCGAAGGTCAGGATGATCAACTGGTTGGAATTGAAGCCGCCGAACCGTGCGGCGCGGGGCGCCGCACCGACCACGCGAATCTCGAATCCCTTGATCGTTCGCCCGAGCAGGATCGCCACCGCCGCGACGACAAGAAGGGCGATGATGGAGCCAAGATGCAGCCGGCCGCCTTCGATCAGCAGCGGCACCGTTGCGACCGGATCGAACTCGGCGGTGGTCGGGAAGTTGAAACCGTGCGGATCGCGCCAGGGGCCGCGCACGAGATAGTCGAGGAAGAGATCGGCGACATAGACCAGCATCAGGCTGGTCAGGATCTCGCTGGCGCCGAACTTCACCTTGCAGATTGCCGGGATCAGCGCGTAGAGCGCGCCTGCGGCAGCGGCGAGCACCAGCATGACCGGCAGCACCCAGATGCCAGCGTCGGTGCCCTGCGTCTTCACCGCAATCCAGCTTCCGGCGACCGCGCCGATCAGGAACTGCCCTTCGGCGCCGATGTTCCAGGCATTGGCGAGATAGCAGAGCGACAGCCCGATCGCGATCATCACCAGCGGTGTCGCCTTCACCGCGATTTCCTGCAGCGAATAGCTGTCGGTCAAAGGCGCGATGAAATACGCGTGCAGCGCGAGCAGCGGATTCTTGCCAAGGATCGCGAACAGGATGACCATGGTCACGATCGTGAGGCCGATCGCGATCAGCGGAGAGATCAGCGCGATCGTGTTGGAGCGCTCGGCGCGCTTCTCAAGCACCAACTGCATGCGCGGCCTCCCTCGGCTCCAGCGTGCTGCCGCCCATCAACAGGCCGAGTTTTTCGCGCGTCGCCTCGCTGGTGGCGAGCGGTGCGGACAGATGGCCATGGAACATCACCGCGATGCGGTCGGCGATTTCCGCGAGTTCGTCGAGGTCCTGGCTGGTCACGAGCACGGCAGCGCCTGCGGTTGCGAGATCAAGCAGCGCCTGGCGGATGACGGCGGCTGCACCGGCGTCGACGCCCCAGGTCGGTTGGCTCACCACCAGCACCGCGGGATTGCGCAGGATCTCGCGTCCCACGATGAATTTTTGCAAATTGCCGCCGGAGAGGGATGCTGCTTCCGGATCGCGCTTGGCCTTGCGGACGTCGAAGGTCTCGGTTGCGCGGTCGACCGTCTTCAGGGTGGCCGCAGTATCGATGAAGCCGTGATGGACCATGCCGCTGGCGGCGTGCCCGGTGAGCAGCGCATTCTCCGAAAGTTTCATGCGCGGCGCGGTGCCGTGGCCGAGCCGCTCCTCGGGAACGAAAGCCGCGCCGAGCTTGCGGCGCTGCGTGATCGAGAGATGGCCGGCAGCAAGGCCTTCGATCACGATCGTGCCGGGATCCTTCGACAGGCGTTCGCCGGACAGCGCGGCGAACAGTTCGTCTTGGCCGTTGCCGGCGACCCCGGCGATGCCGAGGATCTCGCCGCCTTTCAACTCGAACGAGATGTGCTCGAGCCGCACGCCATGCGCCTCGCCGGGGGCGAGCGAGAGATCGTTGACGACGAGGCGCGGCACCGTGGTCTGCCGGCCGGCGGCCGCCTTCACCTCCTTGATCTCGCCGCCGACCATCATGCGCGCGAGCGAAGCGGCGGTCTCAAGCCTGGGATTGCAGGTCTCCACCTTCTTGCCGCCGCGCAGGATCGTTGCCGTGTCGCACAGGCGCTTCACCTCTTCGAGCTTGTGGCTGATATAGAGGATGGCGCGACCTTCGGCCTTGAGCCGCTCCAGCACGACGAAGAGCTGGTCGGCTTCCTGTGGCGTCAGCACCGCGGTGGGCTCGTCAAGGATCAGGAATTGCGGATCCTGCATCAGCGCGCGGACGATCTCGATGCGCTGGCGCTCGCCGACGGACAATTGCCAGACCTCGCGTTTGGGATCGAGCGGCAATCCATAAGTCTTCGACACCTGCTCGAGCCGCGCCGACATGTCCTTGAAAGATTCTTTCCCGTCGAGGCCGAGCGCAACGTTCTCAGCGACGGTGAGATTGTCGAACAACGAGAAATGCTGGAACACCATACCAATGCCGCGGCTGCGCGCTTCCGAGGGACCGGACAGCACGATCGGCTCCCCCTGCCAGCAAATCTGGCCGGCGCTGGGCTGGATCAGCCCGTAAATCGCCTTGACCAGCGTCGACTTGCCGGCGCCGTTCTCGCCCAGCAGCGCGTGGATTTCCGTTGGCCAGATATCGATGTCGATGGCATCGTTGGCGAGGAAATCCCCATAGCGCTTGGTAAGCCCGATCGTCCTGAGGAGCGGGGACTCGCCGGAATGCAGGCCGTTAGTCGTTGAATCCAACATTCGCTGATGCGCTTGCATGGGGAGAAGTGCCTCAATACTGAGCTAGTTTGAACCGCCGCGTAAGGTGTGAAAAAGCGTCATCCCTTGCTCAACGCTTCGGCAGCACGAGGTGTCGGCGAGTCGCGGCTCTCGCCAGTGGCGATCGTCCTCAGATACCTTCCGAGCAGCCTTGGCAGTCACGGCTTGCGTGTAACGCCTGTTGCAAATTTGTGACGGCTCAAGCCAAATCGGAACCCGCTATGCAGGCTTGGCGTGAAGTTGAGCAGAGACGCGCCATCGAGCGTATGCATTTGCGAACACCTCGACAGTGGCTCCCGCCCATCTTGTCTGCATTGTCCGGCCGACATGAAAAGGCGAGCGAAATCAAATGGGAATATCCGGCAATGGCCACTCTCGCCCGACGGCGTGGCGGTGACTTTGGCCTTCCAAATCCGCCGGTGAAACGCAGCGCCCTGTGCAAACAAGCGGCATGCCTTGAAACAAGTTGAGGCTTCTCACTCCGGGAGATCGGCGCAAGTGTCGCACCCAAGGGACGTTCATTTTTACGTGTCCAAACTTGGGGGTATTCAGGATGTCGTTTCGTTTCAAGGCAATTGCAGCAGGCGCGCTGTCACTTGCTACGGTTGCTACCAGTGGCCTGGCTCAGGCGGCGGATCTGCCGGTCAAGGCTGCCAAGAAAGCGGCCGACCTTCCGTTCTTCCTGGTGATCGACGACCGCGTCACCTTCTCCTATATCTTCAATGCCTCGCAGCCCGGTGCGTTCACCAACACCAACGGCGTGATCAACGCCAAGACGACGAAGCAGGTCTACTCCTTCACCCACTTCGATGCCTGGACCTACGGCACCAATTTCTTCACCATCTCGATGTTCAAGTCGGACCACAACGATCCGGCAGGCCCGTGTACCGCCACAGGCGTGGTCGTTTCGCCGGCTGCGGGCTTCGCAGCGACGCCGACGAGCTGTGCCGGCGCGACAGAAATCTACGGCCTTTTCCGCTCGACCTTCGGCTGGAACGAGATCTTCAACACCAAGGCCTTCACGCAGGGCCCGCTGCATAACATCTCGTTCGAGGTTGGCATGGATGCCAACACGGAGAACCGGTATTTCGGCGCCGCCAAGCGCGACGTCGTCGCCGGTCTGCAGTTCGCCTTCGATCTTCCCTATAAGGGCTACTTCAACGTCGCGCCGCTCGTGTACTGGGAGTTCGCCAACCACAACTCCTTCTCGCAGTGCGGCGCCGGTTGGTCCGCTCCGTGTATTGCCGACGGCAACACGTCGTTCAAGCCGACCTGGGCGATCGAAACCAACTACTATATGGACCTCGGCTTCCTGCCGCAGAACATGCAGTATTTCTCGATCAGCGGCCGCGCGGCGTGGTACGGCAAGAAGGGCACCGACACTGAGCCGCTTCCCGCCAGCGTCGCCAACGGCGTCTATCCCACCAAGGTCGAGTTCAACTCCGAGCCGATCCGCCTGACCCTCGATGCTTCGAAGGCGGTTTGGGGTGAGAAGTACTCGCACTTCGTGGACGTCTGGGTCGCCTACCGCTATTGGCAGAACAAGTTCGGCCTCGATCACAACAACGCCGTGGCCTGCACCACCCTGGCCGGTGGCGCGAGGGTGAGCACCGGCTCCTGCACCGAGTCCTCGCTCTACTCCGGTGTCACTGTGAAGTTCTAGCCACCTGACACGCTTCAGGTGAACGACGATGGCGCCGCGTCAAACCTCCGCGGCGTCATCTTCGTTTGTGGGTAGGAACGTAGGGGATGAGCCGTCGGCGCGCTCTACGAAATTGAATTGGTGTTTGCTACTTCGTCCACACGCCATCGTGCAGCGCTTCGGCCTCGTCTTCGAGCAGCGGCCCCGCAACCTCTGTCGGCCGCTGGCCACTGGCAAAGACCTCGCGACAGGGCAGGTCGAGCGTCGGGTTCTCCGGATGATCGCCGGTGATGCCGCGCAGGCGGTGCTCGCTGAGCCCATAGACGACACGACCGATGCCGGCCCAGTAGATCGCGCCGGCGCACATCGCGCAGGGCTCGGCGGAGGAATAGAGCGTGGCCTTCGCCAACACCTCGCGTCCGAGCGTGCGGCAGGCCTGCGTGGCGGCGAGGCGCTCGGCATGCGCGGTGCCGTCGTGATCCGGCATGTAGCCGTTCTCGGCCTCGATCAGCATCTTGCCTTCAGCATCGACGACGATGCAACCGAAGGGATGATTGCCGTGGGTGAGGGAACGGCGGGCGACCGCAAACGAAAGGCGGAGGAAGTGCTCGTCGCGCTCGGACCCGCCGCTCATCGCTCTTCCCTGGTCAATGCCCCGCCATATGCCGGCCGACAACGGTCAGATCGGCTTCGCTGGTCCGTGCTTCATACACGAATTCGCCGTGGAACATCACCACCAGCCGATCGGAGAGTTCAAGGAGTTCGTCGAGGTCCTCGCTGACCAACAGCACCGCGGCGCCGCGGTTACGCGCGGCCATGATCTCGGCATGGATTTGCGCCACCGCTGCGAAATCGAGCCCGAAACAGGGATTGGCTGCGATCAGCACCTCGACGTCGCCGCCGAGCTCGCGGGCCAGCACGGCGCGCTGGACATTGCCGCCCGACAATGCCGAGATCGGCGTGTCAGGCGTGCGGGTCTTGATCTTGTACTGGGCGATCTTCTTCCCGGCGTCGACGCGGAAGGCGCCGCGGTTGAGCCACCAGCCGCCGCTTGCGAAGGGCGCGCGGTCGAACTCGCGGAAGGCGATGTTGTCGGCGACACTCATGCCGCCGACACAGGCGTTCTTCAGCGGCTCCTCCGGCAGGAGCGACATATTGTGCCGCCGCATCTCCTCGCGGCTGGCATGATAGGGATCGCCGGCGACGCGGATCTCGCCACTTTCAGCTTCGCGCTGCCCGGCCAGCACCTCGACGAGCTGGCGCTGGCCGTTGCCGGAGACGCCGGCGATGCCGACGATCTCGCCGGCACGGACCGTGAGGGAGACGTCGTGCACGGCGATGGCGCCGGCGTCGTCGCGCGCGCGCATCTTCGCCAGCTCCAGCCTCGCCTTGCCAGCCTCACCGGTGCGCGGCGGCTGTACCGTCAGCTCCTCGGCGCCGATCATGGTGCGCGCCATCGCGTCCGGCGTCAGTTCGGAAACCTTGCCGGCGCCGGCGAGCTTGCCGCGGCGCAGGATCGTGACGTCGTCGGCGAAGGCCATGACCTCGCGGAACTTGTGCGTGATCATCAGGATGGTGAGCTCGCCCTTGACGACCATGTCGCGGAGCATGCCGAGCACTTCGTCGGCTTCCGCAGGCGTCAGCACTGATGTCGGTTCGTCCAGGATCAGGAAGCGGCGCTTCAGGTAGAGCTGCTTGAGGATCTCGCATTTCTGCCGTTCGCCCGCGGAGATGTCGGAGACTCTTGAGCTGAGCGGCACCTTGAACGGCATGCGCGCGAGAAAGGCCTCGAGCTCCTTCATCTCTTTCGGCCAGTTCACGACGGCCGGCACGTCATCGCGCGCCAGCACCAGATTTTCGGCGACCGTCATCGCCGGCACCAGCGTGAAATGCTGGTAGACCATGCCGAGGCCGAGGGCGTGGGCGTCCTTCGGATTGCCGATCGCCTGCTCGCGCCCCCCGACGAGGATGTCGCCTTCGGTGGCGTGATAGTAGCCCATGATGCATTTGACGAGGGTCGACTTGCCGGCGCCGTTCTCGCCGAGCAGCGCATGGAACGAACCCGGCCGCACTTTCAGCGCGACATTGTCCAGCGCCAGGAAATCACCGAAGCGCATGGTCATGGCGATGGCATCGATGCCGAAGGCGCCCGAGGGCGGCGGCGTTTCGCCGACGATCACGAAATCTCTCCGATGAAAGCGTCGGAGGTCGAGACCGCACCGAACACGCCGCCCTGCATCTTGATCATCTTCAGCGCGTGCTCGTGATTGCTCTTGTCGGTCGCACCGCAGCAGTCATGCAACAGCACGCATTCGAAGCCGCGGTCGTTGGCCTCACGCATGGTGGTGTGAACGCAAACGTCGGTGGTGATCCCGGTGAGCACGATGTTCTCGATGCCGCGCACGCGCAGAATCAGCTCCAGATCGGTGGCGCAGAACGAGCCCTTGCCGGGTTTGTCGATGATGGGTTCGCCAGGCAGCGGCGCGAGCTCCGGGATGATGTCCCACCCGGGCTCGCCGCGCACCAGGATGCGGCCGCACGGGCCGGGATCGCCAATGCCGGCGCCGATCTGCCGGGAACGCCAGCGCTTGTTGGCGGGCAGATCCGAGAGATCGGGACGGTGGCCTTCGCGGGTATGGATGATGTGAAAGCCTTGGACGCGCATAGCTGTCAGCAATTTCTTGATCGGCTCGATCGGCGCCCGCGTTAGGGACAGGTCATAGCCCATCTTGTCGACATAGCCGCCGACGCCGCAGAAATCGGTCTGCATGTCGATGATGATGAGCGCGGTGTTCTCGGGGCGGAGATCGCCGTTATAGGGCCAGGCATACGGATCGGACTTGATGGTGCGCTCGGGCATGGTTTCGCTCTCTAGCGGGTGATCGACAATTCGGCCGGGGCTCCGGTCAGCGTGCGTTTCGGCGAGCAGGTGATGATCATGATCGCCAGCGTCAGGATGTAGGGTGCGGCGTTGAAGAGGTGGTAGCCGGAGGTGACGCCGACCGATTGCAGCGCCGGGCCCAGTGCTGCAGCACCGCCAAAGGCGAGCGAGGCCCACAGACACAGCATCGGGTCCCAGCGCGCGAAGATCACGAGCGCCACGGCCGTGATGCCCTGGCCCGAGGACAGGCCCTCGTTCCAGCTTCCGGGATAGAACAGCGACAGGAACGAACCGCCGATGCCGGCGAGGAAGCCGCCGACCATGGTCGCGCGCAGGCGGATCAGCAGCACGGAGTGGCCCATCGCACGCGCAGCGTCCGAACTCTCGCCGGCGGTGCGGATCAGGAGGCCCCAGCGCGTGGTCCGGAAGGCCCAGTAGAGAATTGGCGCGAGCGCGACGCCGATCAGGAACAGCACGTTGACCCGTAGGGCCGCCCGTACCTGCGGAATGTCGCTCCACCAGCCGAAATCGATTGCGGGCAGTCGAGGCGCTGTCGGCTCGATCAACGGTTTGCCGAGATAGAAAGCTAGGCCGGTGCCGAACAGCATCAGCGCGATGCCGACCGCAATGTCGTTGACGCGCGGCAGTGAGCAGATGCCGGCATGCAGGGCGCCCAGAAGCGCACCGGTAATGCCAGCGGCGAGCACGCCCAGCCACGGCGATCCCGTGAGGTAGGAAATGCCGTAGGCGCTCATCGCGCCCATCACCAGCGTGCCCTCGAGGCCGAGATTGATGCGGCCGGAGCGCTCGGTGATGCATTCGCCCAGGCTCACGAACAGGAACGGCGTCGAGACGCGAATGGCGCCGCCGAGCACGGCGAGTGGGACGGTCCAGAGTCCGATCGAGCCGTCTGCCATCTCAGGACTTTCCCTTCAGAAACCCGATGCGGCCATAGAGCGCATCGCTGGCCAGCACGAAGACGAAGATGATGCCTTGCAGCACCAGCACGGATGCATCCGGCAATCCGAGGCGGCGCTGCAACAGCCCGCCGCTGGCGCTGATACCCCCGAGCAGGATCGCGACGGGGATAATGGCGAGCGGATTTTGCCGCGCCAGGAAGGCGACGAGAATCCCTGTGAAGCCGTAGCCTGCGGCGAGGTTGGCATTGGTGCGCCCCTGCACGGCGGCGACCTCGACCATGCCGGCAAGGCCAGCGGCGCCGCCGGCGAGGAAGCAGACGGTCAGGATCAGCTTGCTGACATTGAGACCGACGATCTTCGCAGCGCGGATGTTGCCGCCGGCAACGCGCGCGGCGAAGCCGAATACGGTGTGATAGATCAGGATATAGGCGGCAATCGCGGCGATCAGGCCGAACACCAGACCCCAATGCACGTCGGTGCCGGGGATCGATCCGATCATGTTGGCCGCGCCGATCTCGCGGGTCGACGGCTTGTTGAGGCTGGCGGGGTCGCGCATCGCGCCTTCGACGAGATGGTTGAGGACCGCGAGCGCGATGTAGACGAGCAACAGGCTCGATATCGTCTCGTTGACGCCGCGATATTGCCGCAGCGCGCCCGAAAGCATGACCCACAGGCCACCGCCGATCACGCCGCCGACGACCATGGCGATCTGAACGATCAGCGGCGGCATGCCCTGAAGCACCAGTGCTGCGCTGGTTGCCGACAGCGCGCCGATCAGGAGTGCGCCTTCGCCGCCGATGATGACCATGCCGAGCTGCGCAGGCAGCGCCGTGCAGAGCGCGGTGAGGATCAGCGGCGCCGCGCGCGTCAGCGTGTTCTGCCATGAGAACCAGGTGCCGAACGCGCCGTAGTACATGTAGAAATAGAGGTCGAGCGGGTTCTTGCCGAACATCGCGACGAAGATGCCGAAGACCACGAGCGCGCCGGCCAGCGCCGCGCCCGGGATCAGGATATATTCGATCGCTCCGCCGTGACGCTGGAGGAATCCCGGATCGGCGGCCGGGGCAACTGTCCCGACCGCTTCAACGGGATCCGCAGCTTCCGCCGTCACGAAGTCGCCCCGACCACGCCCTCCACGAGATAGTCCATCTTCTCGAGTTCGGGGTCCTTCTGGCCGCGATCGGTGCCGGCCGCGATCACCGTCTTGCCCTTGTTGTCGACCAGCCCTCCCTTGAAGATGGCGTAGCCGTCACCGGACAAGAACTTGGCCTTGACGTCGTCGGCGTGCTTGCGCGCCTCGGCGGAGACCGCTTCGCCATAGGGCGAGGTCTTGACGATCTCTTCCTTGAGGCCGCCGCGATAGAAGTTCGGGATGCTCTCGCCGGCGGCGATCATCTTGACGAATTTGGGGTACAGCGCTTCCCAGTTCCACTCGGCGCCCGTGAGATACGCCTTCGGCGCGAGCGGCGACTGGTTGACGTGATAGCCGCACACCATGGCGCCCCGACGCGCGGCGTTCTCGACCATGGTCTTCGGACCGTCGACATGGCAAGTGAGGACGTCGACGCCCTGATCGATCAGGCTGTTGGTGGCCTCGGCTTCCTTGACCGGCATCGACCAGTCACCGGTGAAGATGACCTGCGTGGTGGCCTTGGGATTGGCAAGCCTCGCGCCGAGCGCGAATGCGTTGATGTTGCGCAGCACTTGCGGGATCGGCTTGGCGGCGACGAAGCCGAGCTTGCCGCTCTTGGAGCTATAGCCGGCGACGATGCCCGAGATGTACTGGGCTTCATCGATATAGCCGAAATAGCTGCCGGCGTTCTTCGGGTCCTTGTCGCTCCACAGGCCGCCACAATGCTCGAAGTGCAGCTTCGGGAATTTGTTGGCCATCTTGACCATGTGCGGATTGTAGTAACCGAACGAGGTCGGGAAGAGCAGGGTGGCGCCGTCGAGATTGATCATGGACTCGATCGTCTTCTCGACCGCGTCGGTCTCGGGCACCTTCTCTTCTTCCACGACTTTGAGGCCGGGAATCTTCTTCAGCGCCGCCGCGCCCTGCGCATGCGCCTGGTTGTAGCCATAGTCGTCGCGCGAGCCGACGTAGATGAATCCGATGGTGATCTCGGCCGCGAAGACGGGACGAATGCCCGTCGCCGCACCGAGGGTGACGGCCGCACCGCCCTGCAACAAATGACGTCGTGAGATCCTGCCAAATTCCATTGCTTGCTCCCCTTGGCGGATGCACCGCCTCATCTCGCTGCGCCGGTCTGGCGGAGCCCGGGATCAATTGTCGCAAGCTTCGTGCCAGAGGCTATTGAGAGAGCATTTCCGAATAAGCCATTGGAAATATATTGTTATTTCATGTGTTCCGAACCTGAGCATGAAAGCAGCAGATGAAATTATAGGCATTATTTTATAGTTGTATGCAATGGAGTTAAGCAGGTCTTACCCGGCTTGAACATGTGCATGACGAGGGCCGGGCGGTCTGCCGGCGGCGGCATTCCATGCTAACCACGCGCTGCTTGGACCGGCGTCGGCAGCGTGATTTCGCTGGCACCGAACTTGAATCGATTGCCGCCAGGACCGCCGTCGCCGCGGTCCCAAGAGATGGAAAGCTCGCCGAGATGGCTGCTGGTAACGCCGTTCAGAATGGTTCGCTCGGCGAAGAGATCGTGCGAGGGATCAACGAGCTCGCGGCGATCTCGGAAGAAGGCGACAAGCTCACCCGCGTCTATCTGACCAGCGAGCTGCGCAAGGCGGCGGACCTCATCCTGAGCTGGATGCGCGACGCCGGCATGAGTGCGCGTCTCGACGCGATCGGCAATGTCTGCGGGCGCTACGAAGGTGAGCGGCCTGGCGCGCCTTGCCTGATGCTCGGCTCGCACTACGACACCGTCCGCGATGCCGGCAAATGGGACGGGCCACTGGGCGTGATCACGGCGATCGCCTGCGTCGCCGATCTCAACCGCCGCGGCAAGCGCCTGCCGTTCGCGATCGAAATCGTCGGTTTTGCGGATGAGGAAGGGGTGCGCTTTGCCTCGACCCTGCTCGGCAGCCGCGCGGTAGCCGGCACTTTTGACGAAAGCGTCCTCAACACACGCGACAGCGATGGCGTCGCCATGCGCGATGCGCTGGTGCAGTTCGGGCTCGATCCCGATCATATCGGCGCGGCCGCTCGGGCCCGGCGCGAGCTGCTTGCCTATCTCGAGCTGCACATCGAGCAAGGGCCGGTGCTGGAAGCGCAAAACCTGCCCGTCGGGGTGGTCACCGCGATCGCGGGCGCGACACGGCTTGCCGCGCGGCTGACCGGCATGGCGGGGCACGCGGGCACGGTGCCGATGGCGCTCCGGCGCGATGCGTTGGCGGGCGCGGCCGAATGCATCGGCGCGATCGAGCAGTTTTGCCGCACCGACGAAGGCGGGCTGGTCGGCACCGTCGGCTACATCCAGGCGAGGCCCGGCGCGACCAACGTCATTCCGGGCGAGGTGTCGTTCACCATCGACATGCGGGCGCCGACCGACATGCACCGCAAGCGCGCGGTCGCCGATGCCGTCAGGCAAATCGAAGCCATCGCAAAGCGGCGTCAATTGACGCTTCAGCTCGACGTCACCCACGAGAACCGCACCGCGCCTTGTGCGCCCTGGCTCAAGGAGCAGATCGCGCAGGCGATCAAAGCGGAAGGTTTTTCCGTCTTCGAGCTGCCGAGCGGGGCCGGGCATGACGGCATGGCCATGATCGATATTGCCGATGTCGCCATGATCTTCGTCCGCTGCCGCGGCGGCATCAGCCATCACCCGGACGAGCATGTCGAGCTCGCCGATGCCGACGCCGGCGCGCGGGTGTTGCTGCGCGTGATCGAGAACTTTCGGCCGCGGGAAGGCTAAACTGAGCCCGCAAGTCACGGGATAGAGACACGAATCAGACAGGTCTGGAGCCGCGACGGCCTCCCGCCGGACCACGAGACCCATTCGACGGCGCCTATGAACAGCGGCATCTCTTCTCCATCTCATCGCGGAAACCGGTTTTACCAAGGCCTGACGGCGACCTTCGTTGCCAACGCGCTTCAGGCGGTGAACTTTCTCGGTGATCGATTCCTGAGGAAGTCGCATCATCCGTTCACGTCCATCGAGGACCTTTACCGGCACTCGATGGACAGTGCCTTTGCGGTATCTGAGTCCTTTCTCGTCACCGGCGCGCCGCACGCCTCTGCGTATTATCCGCGCGACTTCGCCTGGTTCTATCCCGACATCCTCGATCCCGACACCATCATGGATTCGCAGGATGCGGTGCGCCGGGCTCGTCTGCTCGACAAGAGCGTCCGGCTGCTGCTGGAAGCGGTTCGCGCCAACGTCGTCACGACGACCATCGTCCCGGCCGGGCGCGCCCGGTATCTCGGCGTGAACTATTTCTCGCGCCCTTCGGATACGCTGCTCGGCATTCTGGCCGGCCTGCGGCAGATGATCTCGGCCGAGGAGAGAGCGTCATCCTATCTGGCGATGTCGCAATGCGCGCATGCCGGCCGCCTGCTGCTGGCCGAATATTGCGGCGATCTGAAGCGTGCGATCCTCCAGCTCGCAAGCGAGCTCGAACCGTTCAATGATGATGGCTCCACCTATTTGCTGTGCGACGCCAGTGCTCCGCGCTCCGCGGCAACCGACACGCGCGCCGAGCGCAGGCGTTTCGTCACCAATGCCTGCGTCTACACGACGTTCGTGTGGGGCGTGCAGCTCGGAATCGTCGACGAGAACGAGCTGAAGCGGCGGCTCGGACGCGACCTGGCGCAGTACAAGAGGGACCTGCTCCGCCTGTTCGGCAAGGACGGCTATATCAGCCATTCCCTGGACGGCCCCACGGGCCCGCCGGCGTCCTCGGTCGCGCTGGATTTCGCCAGTGTGCATCGCGGCTTCTGGGATATGAGCGAGCCGGCCGAGCGCGCGCTGTTCGCGGCCACGGCGGATCTGATCATTGCGGAGCCGCGCTTTCGCATCCCCAGCACATTCCACTTCCTGGTGTCCGCGGATAATCCGCGGAACAAGATGATCCACAAGATCGCGGCTCCCGCCTACCAGGGACGTTCCTCCTGGCCGACGTTCAACGTCGAGTTCGCGGATCGCATGCTGGATTATGACGAATTCTCGGGGAGCGATACCTACCGATCCTGCGCCCAGGGAATTCTGAAGGACATTCGCACCGCGACCGAGGTCCACGGCGGCTATCAGGAACTGATCTCGGAACAGGGCCTGAAATATCGCACCTGGGCTTACAAGGGGGCCGTGGCCCACTCCTGGTTTCCGCGTTTCCTCTCCGTCTGGAGGAGGGCGCATGGAACGCCGCTCCTCCAGTGGAATGACTGAACGGCGGTCATTACCCCGCCGTCACGTCCACAAGCTCGCCACCGTCGAGCACCTTGGCCGCCTTGGCGCGGTCAAGGTCGCCTTCCCAGGCGGCCACAACCACGGTCGCAACGCAATTGCCGGTGAGGTTGCCGACCGCGCGAGCCATGCCGATGAACCAGTCGACCGACAAAACCAGCACGAGGCCGATCGCAGGGATGCTCGGCACCGCGTTCAGCGTCGCCGCCAGAATCACGATCGCGGAGCCCGGCACGCCATGCGCGCCCTTCGAGGTGATCAGGGAGACGCCGAGCACCAGCAGGAGATCGCCGAAGGACAGCGGCGTGTTGGTCGCCTGCGCGATGAAAACGACTGCGAGCGTGAGGTAGATCGAGAAGGCGTCGAGGTTGAAGGAATATCCGGTCGGGATGACGAGGCCGACGACGGAATCCTTCACGCCCATCCGCTCCAGCTTCTTCATGATCTGCGGCAGCACGGCGTCGGACGAGGCGGTCGCGAGCACGATGGTCAACTCCTCGCGCAGGTAGGCGAGGAATTTGAGGATGTTGATGCCGGCGAGCGCCATGACGCCGCCGAGCACGCCCAGCACGAAGATGCCGACCGAGACGTAGAACAGCGCCACCAGTGAGACGAGCTGCTTGAGCGAGCCGACGCCGTATTTGCCGACGGTGTAGGCGACTGCGCCGAGCACGCCGAGTGGAGCAACGCGGACGATAAGCCCCATGACGCGGAACAGCACGGTCGAGGCGGCATCGATCATCGACGTGACGAGCTTGCCTTTCTCGCCGCCGACCAGTGCGAGGCCTACGCCGAACAGCACGGCGAAGAACAGCACCTGGAGCACGTCGTTGCGCGACAACGCGTCGAACGAGGTGCTCGGGATTACGTTGAGGAGGAAGGAGCCGATGCCGCCGCCCTGAAGCTTGTGGGCGTTGTCGGCATAGGTATTGAGGGCCTTGGCGTCCAGCGTCGAGGGATCGATGTTCATGCCGTGGCCGGGGCCGAAAGTGTAGGCCAGGATGAGACCTACCACGAGCGCGACTGTGGTCATCACCTCGAAATAGACCAGCGCCTTGACGCCGACCCGTCCGACCTTCTTGAGGTCGCCCGCGCCGGCAATGCCGTGCACGACGACGCAGAACACGATCGGCGCCACGATCATCGAAATCAGCTTCAGGAAGGCGTCGCTCAGGATCTTGAGGGAGATGGCAAAATCCGGCGCGGCCACACCCAGGATGATGCCGAGGATCAGCGCGGCCAGGACCTGGACGAACAGCGATGTGTAGAGCGGCTTTGGCTCGGCGGCCGGGGCCGCGGTAATGGTCGACATGGTGACTCCCCCGTTTTGACGACGTCTCGATCGTCGAAAGGAGCAACTAGCGTGCCAGATTGTCGCGGTTTTCGCTGAGGAGGAGGTCTATTTGGTCGCTTTTGCGGTGCGACCGGGCATCCGCATCGGCACCGGGAAACCGTTCGAGGTGCCGTCGGTCACTGGACAGGCGATTTTGCGGTCCTACGGTCACGTTCCGCACGCGGGTGGCCGCGTCACGCCGCGAGATCTAGCAGCCGACACGATCCGCGTACCAGCACCTTGCGTCCATTCGGGGTCATGACCGGGACGCCGTCGCAGACGACGACAAGACCGAGCTTGACGAGGCTCTCGATGAGATAGGCCTTGGAAAGGCGACCGTTCGACACCGGATTGCGAAGCGCCTTCAGGACCTCCCATTGGTCTGGCGAAAGATCGAAGTCGATGTCGCTGCTCATGCTGCCTCAAGCCATAGTGCCGTTCGTGCGCCTCTGTTAGTGGCGCTGCATGAAGACCGTGCGACGACAATGAGTCGGGAATTCGGTGAGGTATTTAGAACTTCTCTTCACAAATTGCTGCACGCCATTGCGCCACAAGAGTTAAGACCGCTCGATCACTAGGATCGTCCGGAGCCTCGATCACATATTGATGATGTGGGCTTGATGTTGGTCCGCGAACAACCGCACTGCACGGGAAGCGCTGCTGTCCCATTCTGCGTCGCAATATGCACAGAAATCATGAGACGAAGGGTTGGAGATTTTGTTACGCTGATTCGCGGGGAATAGCTTCACACGGCAGGAGTGGAGTGCATGAACAGACTGGTCGAAATTCGCAGTCAGGAATCCCTGTGCCGGGAGCGCGCCGCGCTTGATTTCCAGCGCCGGGTTTTCTGGCTTGCGCAAGCTCAAGAATGGGAGCAGCGCGCGCTTGACGAGATCGCCTATCATTTCCGGGAGTGCAATGTGGCTCAGACGGAGCTGGTGCGAAACTGACGTCGGCTGTGGGTAAGGCCTACTGATAAGTCGCCACAATATCGGACACCGCGCGCTCGAGCTGCTGCGCGGTCGCGCACTGGCGCACCACGCTGCAGAAGGTCGCATAGCGCGGCATCTCGGAATCGCCAAAGCCCCAGGCGAGACGTCCTTCGGGATTGAGCCACACCAGCCGTTTCGAGCGCTCCGAGATGCGGCGCAGGATGTCGGCGCGCGGATCGAGATTGTTGCTGCGGGCATCGCCCAGCACGATCACCGTGGTCTGCGGCGTCAGCGCGCTCATGAACTCCTTCTCGAAATCGACCAGCGAAGAGCCGTAGTCGGAGGAGCCGAAGCCGACCTTGGACATGATCTCGGCCATCGCCTCTTCCGGCGGTTTCGATTCAAGGATGTCGCTGACTTCGATCAGATGCGAGGAGAAGGCGAAGGAATGGACGTCGTCGACGACCTCGTGCAGCGAATGGATCAGGAGCAGGAAGAAATCCGAGACCTGCGCGACTGAGCCCGAGACATCGCAGAGCGCCACGATCTTCGGCCGGTCGCGATGCTTGCGCTTCCAGGCTGTGAGAAAGGGGATGCCGCCCCAGGCGGCGTTCCGGCGCAGCGTGCGGCGGACGTCGAGATGACCGCGCCGTTGGCGCTTGCGTGGTTTCGAATAGCGCTCGCGCAGGCGCCGTGCGATCTGGCGGATGAGAGCGCGCATCTCCGCGACATGGCGCCGCTCGATGCGGGCAAGCGGCGCGTTGCGCAGAATCTCGTTGCGGAGGTTTTCAGCCTCCTCGCGGGCATAGAGCGCAAGCCCCTGCGCGACGGTGTCGCGAACGGCTTCGCGCAAGGCATCGAGCGCGGCGCGAAGCCGCTCGGCCAGTGCGGGATTGGTCGGGGTCAGCTCGTCGAGATCGTCGCGTAGCCGCTGGAGCCCCATGGCGTCGAGGATGCGGCTGGAGAAGATGCCGCGCTGGGTGGAGTAGCGGATGTCGGACAGGGAGGCCGCACCTGAGGCGCTGGCGATCGCGGCGGTGATCGCGTTGCGATCCTGCGACAGCAGCATCTGCGCGAGGGGGCCCAATTCTGCGGGAGGCGAACCGCCGCTTGCATCGCTGGCCTCACCAGATGATGGAGATTGATCCGCGTCCTCCGAAACATCGTTGCTGTCGGCTTCAGATTGTTCCTGCCGCGGCTCCGGCTGGCTGAAGAACAGGTCGAAGCAGTCACCGAGCGCGAGCTTTTCGTCCTGCGACTTGGCGAGCGTCAGAAGGAGCGCATCGCGCAGGATGGTCCGGTCGGAAACGCCGACCTGCGCGACCGCGCGCATCGCATCGATGCTTTCGGCAGGCGAGACATGGACGCCGGCGCCCCGTGCCGCACGGAAAAAACGATGAATATTCTCGCGCATCGGCGTCAACCGAAGACGTTGGATCGTGCTGCCTTGGCAATGAAGGTCGTAATCTGAGGCTGAGCCGCCTCGATGTCGGCCTCGTATTTCAGGAGCACGTTGAGCGTGTCCTTGACGATCTCGCTGTCGAGCTCCGAGGCCTGCAAGAGCACCAGCACGCGCGCCCAGTCGATGGTCTCGCTGACTGAAGGCAGCTTCTTCAGGTCGAGCGAGCGGATTTCGTGGATGAAGCCGACCATCTGCCGCCGCAGCGTCTGCGAGATGTTGGGGACGCGGCTCTCGACGATGCGCTCCTCGAGCCGCTGCTCGGGGAAGCCGATGTGCAGATGCAGGCAGCGCCGCTTCAGGGCATCGCCGAGATCGCGCTCGCTGTTGGAGGTGAGGATCACCGTTGGCGGCGTGATTGCGGAGACGGTGCCGAGTTCGGGGATCGTGACCTGGAAATCGGAGAGAATTTCCAGCAGCAACGATTCGAACTCCGCATCCGACTTGTCGATCTCGTCGATCAGGAGCACGCAGCCGCCCGGCTGCTCCAGCGCTTGCAGCAGCGGCCGCGGCTCGACAAACTCCTTTGAGAAGAACACGTCGCCGAAATCGTGGAGCTGATTAAGTGCAGCGTGCAGAGTCTGCGCGCCGCCCAGGACTTCGCCGAGCTTGTCCTTGAGGATCTGCGTGTAGAGAAGCTGCTTGGCGTATTTCCATTCATAGAGCGCCTTGGCCTCGTCGAGGCCTTCGTAGCATTGCAGGCGGATCATCTTCAGGCCGCGCCAGGCCGCGATCGCCTTGGCAAGCTCGGTCTTGCCGACGCCCGCGGGCCCTTCGACCAGGATCGGCTTCTCGATCTGTTGCGACAAATACACGGCGGTCGCGATCTGCCGGCTCGCGATGTAGCCTTGCGCGGCGAGGCCGCTCTCCACTGCCTCGATCGCTGTCGAGGGCTTCTGTTCAGCCACGAGAAGGCGCTCCCAAAGGTCTTGATTGAGGCTTGTTCTGCCTGCGTTCACGGCAAAGAACAAGCCTCGTTTGGGAGAGGCCAGACCCGCGCCAATGGGCGTTTCTTCCGCTCAACGCAAATAGTCGGGCGGCTACCGGCCGCGCGATCAGTGCCGCAGCAACTCCGGCTTGCGGATCGTCTGTCTGACCTCGGCGCCGCAATCTGCGCATTCATAGACGAAGTCGATCTTGGCAAGACTCCAATGCGGTTCGACCTCGCGCACATACATCGGAAGGAACCCCATGCAAGCGGGGCAAATCACAGGCGCGATCTCGATATCCTGATGATGCTTTACATAAGCTGGCATCTCGGCTCTCCTTCGCAGACGACCTCCAAACCCGCGCGAAGGCTACTGCCGGCCGGCGCAAGGCCGACATCAACTCTTTCGAACAGAGGCGGAACAGCGGAGGTTTGTCGTTCGCTGTGACATTCTTGTTACGTCTCTGTACTGTGACGGGCGGACCAAATACCTATTTCAAAAGCCCGATCCGGTATTCGGACTCTGACCTCAACGATAAGGGAGCAACGCCCATGACGCATGCCATTCGCTTTCACAAGACCGGTGGTCCGGAAGTGCTGGTCTGGGAGGAGGTCAGTGTCGGCAAGCCCGGACCGGGCGAGGCGCGAATCCGCCATACCGCCGTCGGTCTCAACTTCGTCGATATCTACAACCGTTCGGGCCTTTACCCGGCGCAACTGCCGAGCGGGCTTGGTAGCGAGGCTGCTGGCGTCGTCGAGGAGGTCGGGCCCGGTGTCACCGATGTGAAGCCGGGCGATCGCGTCGCCTACGGCGCCTCGCCGCTCGGCGCCTATTCCGAGGCGCGGCTGATCCCGGCCGACCGACTGCTGAAGCTGCCGGACAGTATCGACGACAAGACCGCGGCGGCGATGATGCTGAAGGGGCTCACCACGCAATATCTGATCCGGCAGACCTATCGCGTGAAGGCCGGCGACACCATCCTGCTCCATGCGGCCGCCGGTGGCGTCGGCCTGATTCTCTGCCAGTGGGCCAAGCATCTCGGCGCGACCGTGATCGGCACCGTCAGCAACGACGAGAAGGCCAAGCTCGCCAAGGCGCATGGCTGCGACCATGTCATCATCTATAGCCACGAGGATTTCGTGAAGCGCGTGGACGAAATCACTGGCGGCAAAAAGGTGCCGGTGGTCTATGACTCCGTCGGCAAGGATACGTTCTTGAAGTCGCTCGACTGCCTCGCGCCGCTCGGAGTCGCCGCGCTGTTCGGTGCGTCCTCCGGCGCTGTCGAGCCGCTCAATCTCGGTTTGCTCGCGCAGAAGGGCTCGCTCTACGTCACCCGACCGACGCTGTTCACCTACGCCGCCAAGCGTGAAAGCCTGGTCGCGATGGCAGGCGAGCTGTTCGACGTCGTCAAGTCCGGCGCGGTCAAGATCGAGGTGCACCAGACCTATCCACTGAAGGACGCCGCCAAAGCCCATGCCGATCTCGCCGCGCGCAAGACCACGGGATCAACCGTTCTCACGGTGTGATCTCCGAACGGGCTGTGGCGCAAGCCGCTTGGGCCTGCGTCACGTCCGCTCATGCTTGCGCAGATCGCGGGCGTGATCGAGGCGCAGGGCCTGGAGGTCGACTTCTTCGGGCGGGATCCGGGGCAGGGCAGCCTCGGCGAGGATCGCCTCGGTCACGTCTTCGACCGAGTTCTCCACGATCTCCTGGATGAACGAGATATTCCGATACTCACCTGAGGCGACGCGGGAAATGACCTCGCGCCTGGTGATTTCAGGGTCGACGACCGCTTCCCGGCCGCGGCGCCCATAGTCGATCATCACGACGAAATACTGCATGAAACGATCCTGCCGTGCCCCATGGTCGGGCACGGCAGAGTATTTCCGAAAAACGGAATCAAGTCAAGGTGCATTTCGAAAAAACGGAATTAGAGCCTACTTGCTCCGCTTGCGAGGGCGCGCCGACTTGGCGCGCAACCGCTCCAGCTGCCCCTTGGGCATGGACAGGCAGATCTCGCCGACCCACTCCAGTTTCACGCCGACGATCTGCTTGGCATTGAAGCTGGTGAGATTGACGACGGAGGGGGATTTACCCCGCTCGATAGTCTTCAGATAGCGCTCGCCGGTCTTGAGCCGGACCACGGCCTCCTCGCCGTAGAAGCTCGACAGCGGATGGCGCTGGTCCTTGTAGACCACGATGACGTCGCCGCTCTCGTATTTGGGCAGCATCGAATCGCCCACGATCTCGAATGCGATGGTCTCCTCCATGATCGGAAAGGGCAGCGCGATGTCGCCAAGGCCTTCCGGGGGAACCTGCTCATAATCCGGCTCGATCACGGCACCGGCCCCGACGCGACCCATGATCGGCGCGAGATTGAGCTCGAGATATTCCATGATCGGGATGATTTCCGAAGCCTTCACAAGGCGCTCGCCGCCGAGGATCTCCGAGACAGCGCCGGGGCGAACGCCCATGGCAGCCGCCAGGCCACCCTTGCTCTTGCCCGTCTTTTCCAGGCCCCGTTCGATCATTGCAGCGTCCAACATGGTGATTCCCTCGATTGTCCATCGTCCCGCCTCTTGTAATCCGAAATTCGGAATTGATGCAATTATGAATATCAGAATTGTCGCTTGACTTCGACTTCGGAATACCGGAATGTGGGCTCCGCCTCGCGATCGTGCGATCGGAGGAGGCGCATCACAGGACAGCAGCATGGAACCGGGCCATTGGTCGTCGGAGTACTCCGACGCGCTTCGCGACTATTTTCTCAAGGGAATGTCTTATGCGGAGATCGGAAGACGGATTAACGCAAGGTTTGGAACGGCTTACACGCGCAACGCGGTGGTCGGCCGCGCCAAGCGGCTCGCGCTGGTCGTGCAGATACGGACGACGAGCCCGTCGATCGTCCCGGCGTTGCCGTCGGGAGCCTGTCTTGTCCTGCCGCACCGCCCCACGGGGCTGACCCTGCCGCCGAAATCCGCGATGAAGCCTGCCGCGCCCGTCAAGTTGCGCTGCGTCGGCGTCCAGCCCCGCTTGGTCCCGTTGGTCGAACTCGCTAGCGAGGACTGTCGCTATCCCTATGGCGGCGACAAGGACGGGGAGGAGATCACCTTCTGCGGCCATCCGCGGGAGCCGGGCTCGAGCTATTGCACGCCGCATGCGCGCCTGACGCGCCGCGCCGGAGCTGGATCCGCCCGCGTCGCCGGCCCCGTCGTGCTGAGGCTGGTCTCTGCCGCCTGACCTGACGACCGCCCGTTCAATCGTCAATTTCGCAAGGAGTATCCGAGTGGCACGTGTCCGACGCAACAGGTCCTATAAATTGGCGAATGTCTATGACCGACGCTCACGTGAGATACCGTTCAATGCGGAGGTGGCGGAAGTCGAGGTGGACAATCCGCTGGCGCTCGACCCCGGCGAGAAGATCATGGCCGTGCGGTCGATCCGCTGCGATCCGCTCGGCCGGCTGCACGCGCACCATCAGATCGACGAGGCACAGTATCGCGGCGGGCGCGCCTTCCAGAACGATTGGGAGAGGGCCGAACGAGGCCTTCAGGCAATGGACCCGACTCGCGAATATGTCGACGGGGCGCGCACGCGCGAGCCGGTCACCGAGAGCCAACGCGAGGCGGTGCTGCGGCTGAACCGGATCGAGCGCGAACTCGGCACAGACGGTGCCGCGCTAGTGCACGACGTGTTGGTGCTGGGCCTGACCATGGACGAGATCGGCCAGCGTCGCGCCGTCCGTACGCAGCGCTGGATCGACTATTTTGCGCGGCGTTTTCGTGAATGTCTGGACCGGCTGGCACTGATCTATGGCTTTGCCACGGAAACGGGGACACGGCGTTCAGGGCAACACAAATGAGACCGGCGGGGGGGGGCGCCCGCGGGCGGGGGGGGGGGGGGGGGGGGGGGGGGGGGGGGGTGGGGGGGGGGGGGGGGGGGGGGGCCCCCCCGGGGCGGGTGGG
>NZ_JBEPQF010000050.1:0-44528 GCF_040547695.1 Bradyrhizobium sp. JR4.3
CCCATCATGGATCGACCTCGCCGAGATTCGCGTCAACACAACGGAATCACGCTTCGTGACTTGTCTCAACCGACTTTTGCAACAAAATCGGCCACTTCCGGACACCGGCATCACAACAAGACAGCCTATGCGGTCCTCACCGGCGCGGTGAGCGCCAGCGCCGCCACGGCATCCGCTATTCCCGCAGCATCTGCATAGGTAACCATGTGACCGGCATCCTCGACCAGATATAGCGCCGAGCTGGGCAACACCTCGTGCAGGCGGCGCGACTGGTCGGCCTCGATGAGCCGGTCACCCTTTCCATGCAGGATCCTAACGGGAAACCGGATGTCCTGATACTGAAGCTGCAACTGCGCGGCAGCTGGAATAAGGAACGCGCTCTCCTCGGCGGCCGCCCTCAACTGCTTGGGCCGGAGAGCCAACGAGATCGGAAATTCATTCTTGAATTTCGGCGGAATGGCACGCGGCGCGAACAGCGTGCGCATCAGCTTCGGCGCAATAGCCCACGATATGATCGGCGAGATAGTGTAGCGCATCAGATCCCCGAGCAGCGGCAGTGCCGGACCTGACATGAGCCAAAAATCCATCCGAAAGGTTGGAAAATAGTAGCCGGACACAAGCACGAGCCCACCCACGGCATAACCGCTTCGCAGCGCCAGCGCGATTGCCACCAGCGTTCCCCAGGAGTGGCCGAGCACCACGGGATTGCGCACTCCAAGCTGATCAAGAGCCTTCGCGAACAAGGAAGCTTGCGTTGTGGCCGTCCAGATGCGCGTGCGCGGACGGTCGCTGTAGCCAAATCCTGGCCGGTCGAAGCAAACGACGCGATACTCTTGGGCCAGGCGGTCGACCAAACCGCTTAGGACGAGATCCTGAATCATGGTGCCGTTCCCGTGAAACAGGACCACGCAAGGGGCGGCGGTATCGCCCCGTTCAATATAGTGAAGGCGCACTCCGTCGCACTCGGTAAAGACGCCGATCGGGGGATTCTTTCGCTCCGCTGCCACCTGAAACGCGATGTTGCCGAGGATCAAAACGACAAGTCCTGCCAAAACGATCATCAGCACGGCTTCTGTTGTGGACATGGTGTCAACCTATATGCGCGATGGCGGGTACCTCGGATTGGCGGCACCGAGGCCGCTTAGGGCCGATGCTGATTCGGCTCCCTCGTTGTGAGCCGCGCGCCCCAGCCGAAAGCAAGCAACCGCGCGTGCGTGATCCGCGTTCGCTTCCATCCTTGCCGCAGCGGATACGGCGTGCAGTTATCGTCCCGACAGAGCGGTGAGCTCTTGGGGCGGATTGATGCGCCAGAACGGATAAGCCGCCAGTTCTTTCGAATGCTGCCCGACCATATCGACCCGTCTGGTTGTAAACTCCGTAATAACGCCAAAAAATTCAGTCGGTGACTTGATCGTCGCAAGTCTGAGGCCGAATTCAAAAGCAAATTGCGCGTTGGCCGCGGCTATCTCAAGAAGCTTCGCTTGATACGCCTGCATGTTTGCCGTCGCTAAAGCAACGCCTTTCGTTGGATCGCTATCCGTGATTCTCGGACTGAGGTCATCCGGTAAGGCATCCACCCGAGGCTCAATGAGAGGAACCTCGTGTTTAGAGTCATCATAAAGCCCAAGGGGCGGTTCAATCGAGACTGCCGCAACAGAGCGAAGTAAATCCTGTTTCGGGCTTCGAACAATGGCCTGCTTGTTCTGTTGGGCCCGCGCGGCCATTTTCGGATTGCGGGCGCGCTTCGGCGCTGTCGCCGGCTTGCGTTTGCTCATCTGACACTCCAAGAAAATGGGGGGCGACCACAACGGTCATTTCTGAAAGGACAACAGGCTTTGTGACGTGGCGTTCCAAGCCCTTGCATTGTTGGAGTCCCGCATGAACTGAGATCAATCGGACGTTCTGCGCTGTCGAGGATGATTTTAGGTAGCAACTCCAACCAACAAACGTCTAGCTGGCGATCTTCCAGACCTATGCTCAACGGCGTCAATCTGAGAACGATCAGGCCTCCGCGCGTTGCGCTCTCCAAAGGACCGCTTTCTCGCCGACGTTCTCATCACGGTCGTCAAGCCGCCCGGAGACATCGACGGATGGCACATACCGAACGTTGCCGAGAGGATTATTCCAAAGTCCCGGTGATCTATGCGACCTGTTTCTCGCCCGTCGCGCCCAGCGCTGACGGATAAAGGCCGGCTTCGGCGACGCCAAGCGGTCCGGACGCTCGGCGAAGTGCTCGAGGACAACCTGAGGGCCCTGTGAAGCCAGACTACCCACCGAGCGAATGCTCGAGGAAGAAGCGCAGCATTTCCCTCGTCGCATCCGGCCCTTGCGGATCAGTGTAGGACCCGGCGGGGCTACCTCCTGACCACGCGTGTCCGGCGCCATCGATGTTCCAGTGTTCGGAAATCGTCCGACCGGCCCCGTCGATCAGGACGGTGCGAGTATAGGCATGGCCGTGGGGTACGCGTCCGCGAAGTACCATCGTCGTCGGCCTCGTTGCCCTGGCGGACTGCTCGATAATCTGATCGCCATTCTTTGGATGCACCGTAGTGTCGCGATCGCCATGGAAAACGATGGTCGGCACGGAAATTTTGCTATCCGCAATTGCCTTGAAGCCGCCTCCCTGCCGCATGGCTACGAACGCGGAGGGAAGATCGCTCGCGGCGCCGCACGCGAGGCCTGAATGAATTCCGACGGCCGCGTACAGGTCGCTATACGTTGCGCCCATGATGGCGGCGGCGGCCCCGCCGGCCGACAGACCCGCGACGTATACGCGCTTCGGATCGATCGCATGGTCGCGCATGATCTCGCGGGTAATGCCGGCGATCATCGAGGGCTCGCCCCCGCCGCGGCGTTGATCGCCCGTGCGAAACCAGTTCCAGCACTTCGAATGGTTGGCTCCGCTCGGCTGCTCAGGATAGACCACGAAGCAATTCTGCTCTTCCGCCAGGAAGTTCATCCGGGTGCCGGCCGCGAAATCGTCCGGCGATTGGGTGCAGCCGTGAAGCATGACGATCAGGGGAAGCTGTTGTCCCTGACATCGGCTTGGGATGAATAGCTTGTAGGTCCGGCTTCCCGCGGCGTTACTGAAGGTACCGGCGATAAATCGTGTGTTCTCGGGCACGATGTCCGATGGGGACAGAGGAACGCGCGTGATCGGACTTCGCAGGCCGAGCCCGGAAAAATCCCGCATGCCGTCGACCGGTAAGGAGCGTCTGCGTCCCTGAGCAGAGCGGGTCGGCGCAATCTGCGGAGCTTCCCGCTCCTCGACAACTTCGGCCGTGGCGTCGATGGTGAGCGGATCGAGCCGCGGGAGCCGAGCCTGAGAGGCGCTGCGAGACCCCGGTCTTGGAGCGCTACCGCCCTGGAGCATGCGCTGCAGCAGCGCGGTGGCCTCGACCAGTTGGCCGGCACGCGTGAGGCGTGTTGCTTCGCGGACTATGTCTTGATTCAGCATCGTTCACCTCGTTCTGTCGGCGAGAGCGGACTTGACCGCGGGAGTGGCGTGAAGGGCACCCAGCACCGAGACCGACGCGATTGTGGCGCGAGCCAACTCGGGAGTGACGTCCTGGGCGATGGTGGCTAAGCCCAAAACGTTGATCTGCAGCATCTCGCCGGTGCGCCGCGCCGCTTCGAGATCTTCGCGAGTGTAGTTGCGCAGCCCAAGGTCCAGGTTCTTCCGGGCCGTGGATTGTCTGACGACTTCTACGTGGCGCTCGAGCTGGTTCCGGATTGCTGTCCGGATGAAATCGGTCCGGTTCGAATAGAACCCTTCCTGCACCATAAGATCGACATGACCGAGGTCGACGTAGCCAAGGTTGATCGTGATCTTCTCAGTGTCGGGGGCTTTGGGTCGCAACTCGCGCACATTGTCGGCCATAGCGCTAAACACCTCAATCACCATCCGACTGGATGGCGTGCGGATGATATTTAGATGCCCCTAGGGGACTTTCAAGGGATGAGCGGATATACCCGCGCCCAAGAGCGCGACATCTGAGAATGGGAGCGTCACCCGTTTGGACTTTGGCGTCCATCCGGCGAGCACGCCGCTTGCGCTCCCCGGCCACTGGGAATGCATCCAATGACCGTCGAACAGTTCGCAGGCGCGCCGTCACGTCGAGAGCGGTCGCCGCATCGTCGCGCGCCAGGCAAATTCCTGGCGAAACTCATCACCGCAAGCCCAAGGGCCAGCTCGTTCAAGGGCTTCAAGCGGAAACAGGTTCGGCGTGCTCCCACGCCGGGCGCACACCAAAATCGAGAACACCGTCCGGTACCTGGCAATTGAAGTCGACGATGCACTCGCAATAGCAGGGCAGGTCGACGTCTGAATTGGCTGCGCAGAGCGGACCTGCTCTGCCCCTCATTACCAGCGACAGCGGACATCACGGCTGAACCGCTCTTCGGCTTAGGGCCAGACTCGGTCCTGCAGGGCTGTCCTTGCTGCAGCCCGGTCTTCACTCAGCAGCTGTTGTTCGGTGATAGAGCCATGTTTTCTGACAATGGCTGAACTTCGATCACCTTCACCTCGAGGCGATTAAGTCCAGCTTTGAAACCGTCCTCGTAAAACTTGGTATTATCGAGCTCAATTCCATTCTGAGTAACACGCAGGTAGTTCTTCGTATAAGTGATGTAATCCCAGCAGCATCTAGTTTGTCGAAGTGCTGCTCGTATGCTGAAGCTATCTTCCCAATCTCCTCCTTGAGATTTTGATCTGCTGCAGTCGCAGGAACTGCCGACAGTAATAGTGAGAAACATACAGCTCCAAATGCGCGCATGATGTTAGCTCCCTGCTGTTGATGCCTCCCTAGAATAGAGGATGGAGACGAGGCTTACCTCCGCCCTCCTACGCAACATCGCGCGGTCGCCCGGTTTCGAGGAACAGGTCCTGTCAGTATTACGGTTGGTACCAAGCCGAATTGCGCTGTTCGGCTCGCCTTTCGAAAGCTGACCCCCTCAGTTTTCTGAGCGAAGGGCAGCCACGGGCCAACAGCGGAAGTCGCGATGTTAGCAAGCATACGCACCACGCCCTTCGGCGTAGCTGCGCGTCACGCTGGAGAACTCCCCTCCGAAGGTTGCGGCCGTCGACCAGCCGTTGATCCATTTCATTTCGGCGGACCGGTCAGCAACCGTCTGCCGTGCGCCGTTGACCACAAAGGGCCCAATACCAGAAATCATTCCGAACGGTGTTTGCTGATCCAATCCGGGTTACCGCCCGGGCGCGTTTGGGCGCTACGTCTCCAATCGTCTGAAAGCCGACGCAGGTTCGGAAGGTTATCGGCTTGAGAATGGCCAACCTCATTAGCGAGGAAGTCATCATGATCGATGTCCAAGAATCAATGAGAACGTCTCGAAGCACGTCCGTGGAACAAAGAAAAGATCGGCGGCGTAAATCCCCCGCTTCGCCCAAAGTTGCGTGTCCTCTCCTTTCGTTCAAGCCGAGATGGGGCTGACTTACTTCGTGATCAATCCGGAAGCCATCGCATTGCAACGTTAACGCCGCCCGAGCGGTAGGTTCTTTGACCTTGTCATTTGCGGTAAAAATCGACAAGGAGATCGCCGGCTTTAGGCGCAACAGAGCGCACGATGACGTGCACACCGCCACTACCACAGCACTGACCTCTTCGCGAAACACCTTGCGGCGCACCTACGGAACAGCATTACATCGGAGACATTCGCGGAACGAAACGGCTCATCAGTCTTTCTCTGACCTTCGGGAGGTGCCCATGACTTCTCAAGCCATAGAAGGCGCATGTGCGTTCGCCTGGCGGAACTACTTGCTGCTCCATAGTGGTATTAGTGAGAACGATAACAGGCGTTCCGCCCTCTTTCGCTACGTTACCAATCTTCGCGATGCTGGCGAATATGATTTCGATCTCTTGCAAATAGCAGCGGTCGCTTACCTGAAAAAGCTGGACGAACTGCATGACGACCGACATGCGAGACTCGCCGCAGATCAGGCTTTAGCCGAGGGGTTAGCATCACGCAGTGCACAACCTGGCAGGTCGCTTTGGGCTTAATCACCCGAGCAGAAGGAGCAAGCAGCCATGGCAGACAACATCTCTAACTCAGGCCGTTTCGCGCGCGACGCCCAAAAGCGCACAACCGCAGCGACAGAAATCGGTATGATTGCCTTGAAGCCAATTATGCATTTTCAGGTCTCAATTCTGAGGATGTGGGCCGACAGCATCGAAAGGTTTGCGGGCAATTACGAAAAGGGATTCGAAGAAACCGTGACGGCAGTCGAGGAACAGTCCGACAAGGATCGCGTCGCGTAAATCAACGCAATCGTTCGGCGGAGTCGGAGTTGGGTCATTCGCGTCGATTTTGCCCGCGTCTTCTCGATGTCCGCTCTGGCCCCGACTGCCGACGTGCCGGACACGATGGCGATATTCGCCTTCGGGCCATGAGCCGACATCGCTCCAAGCAGCGATATTTGTCAGGCTCCTTAGCGGCCGTAGGGGAAGCAGCGGTGGCGATCGAGTGTGAGACCGAAATGCGCTCCTAGCGCAGCGATGGCCGCATCCTGCTCAGGATAAGGATCGGCATTGCATGCGGCAACGATGATGATCCGGAACCCGCCGCGATCCTTGCCACCCGGTGGCAGCATCGCTGTAGCCAGGGGATTACCCTCCCTGTCACGCAACGTGAGGAAAAGCGGCATCTCTCGCTGTACATGGGCCTCGAGGCCGATGTCGCGCTCGATCGCGTTGGGCTGCTCCGGACGCCAGGATTGGACTGCCTTCTCTCGCTCGCGGCAGAAATATTTCTCGACTGTGTGGCGCATCAGGCGCGACTCTTGCACCGCTTCACCTTCCGTCTCGATACGGAACCAGGTCTTACCCTTCGGCGCGTCGCAAACATACTGCATTTCGCCCATCCTGATCGCCGCAATTCTAGGGCAGCGGGCCCGCAAAGCCAGAATGTCATTCTCGTCGCGTTTCGATCTTTTGCGTTTTTACACAGCCAGGGTCAATCGCGTCACTTTGGCCGCGTGCCGTTCTCTACCGGTCTACCCCTGTGTTCGGATATCGTCAGACCGCCTCGGCATGTCTCAATGGGCAAACAGGCGACATGGTACCACCACAGCAAAAAATCCCGGCACTTGGCCGGGATCGATACTTCACGCCTTTTTTGTAAACCAAATCGTTGGAGCTTTCGCCACTCCCGCATTCTGCATGGCATTCTTCAATTCAGCACTCTCCGCGAAGGCTTGCGCAGCTTCAATCGTGGCAAACTCGTGAGTTACTGTGATGTCATTGGGATTTTCGACTGCTCGGTAGACAGCCTCGGCTGTTACGCCCTTCGCCTTCTGAACCGGAGCAAAATCGTCGTAAACTTTCCGCCAGGTCTTGTAGTCGGAAACCGTGTGTCTAATAAACATGGTCGTCATCAGATGTTCCTCCCAGACTGGTCGTAGCAATCTTTCCACGAACGCTTGAAACAGCACTTCCAGTAGCACCAGTATAATACCGGCCACCGCTTGGAGCTATTTCATTTCCGGGTTGCACTGATGCCATCGGACGCTTGCCCTTTGTCCGATAAAACTGAGGCGTGCTGCCACTTCGCTGATGGGCTAACCCCGGGCGGTCTTGCGGGAGCAGCATCATCGCCTCCGCACTCGACGCCAATAGGTCGTGGCCGCACACTTACTGCGACCCGCCACAGGACCAGTCAGTGATACTGACTTGCGTATTCAGTTGGTCGCAGTGTGAAGTTGCTGACGCCCGGTCCGAACTTCGGGCCTAAGCAAACTGAGGCATTATGCCTCTTGGACGAAACACCCATTTCTAGGGCGCGTCCGTTCTCGTAGAATGTGGTTGCCCTTGAAGCGGGATGTGCCGAAGTCACCGTTCGGGACGAACGAGCAGTACTAGCGCTGTCGGCAGGTACGCTACCCTAAGAGACCGCCCCCTTTTCGGTTTCACACCACGATTTCACATTCCACACGCGCGCAGCTTTTGCGGCGGCTTGTTGCAGTAACCCAGGGAGAAAAGCGATGAGCAAGATCGATCGAAGGTCTGCATTGACATTCGGGTTGGCAGCGGCTTCGGCGGCCATGATAAAGCCCGCCGCCGCTCAAACTACGGGCTACAAGGACACAACTCCGTGGCCAGGTGTGGTGGTGCGTGAGTATGATAGCGAGACACCATCGCTGATCCCGGGTTTTAAGACCGTCTCAATGCGCGACATCATCATGCAGCCGGGATCGAAGACCATGGGGCCCCCGATGATGAATGCCATGGTCTGCCATATCACCGAAGGAGAGCTTCGGCTTGAGCAGGACGAAAAGACCTTTACCGGCAAGAAGAATTTTGTCTGGACCTGCAACAAGGACACAAAGGAGCAGGCGTTCAATGATGGGAACGTGGTGGCGATTATGCGGATCACGGACCTAAAGGCTTAAGGCTCGTTTCTTCGCCAAAAGTCGATTGTAGGAGCGAATGGCGCACGCGACCGCGCGCCGATCGCGTCGGTTTGCCCTCTGACGTGACTTCCTTGTTGCGCCGAATTCTAGATATGTCGCTGCGCCAACCGACCCGACGGGCCATGGGCGAGACAAGCGTCTAAGGGCTAGTTGGCCGAAGATATGAAATCGACGAGCGCCCCGACAATTTGGTCGGGGCGTCTCAATTCAAGACTACTGCAACATGAAGAGAGAGAGAGAGAGAGAGAGAGAGGTCGATGTCTGAATTGGGTCAAAGCAGCCGTGGACGCCAATTTGGATCGGCGTTCGGTTTACCCCTGACAGCCGAGATGACAAGCGTTCAATCGACCTTCGGCTAAGGGCCAAGACCGGAAGTAACGACACGAAGTTGCGGCGTAAGCAGAGGCAGCGTTCAATCCGACAGACGAGGAATGCGACGTATGGATGCGAGCGCGATGGGATGTGAGGCAAAGGCGTTACAGCCTTGCTCGCCGAGCGGGCGCGATGCCCCATGACTTAAGGCAGCGCCGTCAATGCATTTCTGAATTACACCGGCCGTTTTAGCCACCAGACCGTAGCAAATACGGATCCAAGGACCCAGCTAATCGGTCCGCCACCTGTATGGCGGCCGGCGTGGACTGCTTTTCGCGAAGCGAGCCGACGAAATTCACGACCAGCCCACTACCAGCAACAACAGCTATCGCTATCGCAGCGAGATATTTGGTCCTCATGACGATGATCCCCTTTTATCGCCCCATGAACTAACCGGGTACTCTCAGAAATGGTTCCCGAACGCTGCGGCCCAATGTTTTCGGCCGCATCGGAAGTTGCTTCCATGGCGCCAGCGACTAGCCGCTGGGCAGGTTCCTCCTTCGGAAGGAAATCAAGGAACGAAAAGGTCCGCCAAGCCTTAGAAACACTGAGGCCGTCGCTCGCCGGTAGTAACACGGCGCATGTCGCGGATAGCCAAAGGTCGTGACGAACGACCCGCTGTTCTCAATACAAGCGCTCGCGCAGATAGCCAAAAGCGACGGTCTCCGGTTCTATTCAAAATCGCCAGCAGTGCCCCGATCGGTTGCGGGAGGAGTGCACGGCGTGCTGGCCGAACCGAAGGCTCGGTCATGCGCAACGGAATTGACATTGACCACATACACAGTCGGGCCATCGTTCGAGAGATCGGCGAGAGACTACGTGCGTCGCTGAAACCAGAGCCGGAAGTACCGGCGGGCCTGAGAGCGCAAATCGATCGGCTCCGCGAATTCGAAGCGGCCGAGCACCGGAACAAGTCGCGCGGTTGAGCCGCAATCGGCTCGGCCGAACATGGATGTACGATGCCGCCGGTGAAGCTTTGTGCATCGTCGATCTAGAATGACTACGGTAAGCGCAATCCGAATTGATCGGCAAAACCGTCGTTGGCGCGGCCGCGCAGCGTCGCAGGGATATCGATGCCGAGCGCCTTGACCTTCGAGAACATCGGGATGCTACCGGTCTTCAACCCGGAGGTCTGCAATGGGTGGTCCTTAGCTGAGCGCTTAGCGTACGTCCGCTTTAATCAACTCGTCAGCCCTCGCGACCAAATGCTGAGGAACAGATAGGCCCATATCTTTGGCAGCTTTGAGGTTGATCGCAAGATGGAATTCGCTCGGCCCTTCGACGGGCAAATCACTTGGGTTTGCCCCGTTGAGGATCTTCTCGACGAAATAAGCGCCCCGGCGCCATATTCCATCAATTGTCGGACCATAGGCAAGCAGTCCGCCAATCTGCACCCATTCTCGATATTCATGGGCGTTCGGAATTTTGTTTTCTATTCCGAAGTCGACAATCCTCTTGCGATCAAAGACGAACATCGGATCGGTGACAGTAGTCATCGCATCAATCATCGTATCCTGCCTTTTGCGCAGGATTGAAGCAAACGCGACCTCAAATTCCGGCGGTGAACGAACTTCAAACGGCTGCGCTTCTATTCCCAATTTTTCAAATGCGGAAGAAATACTGTTGAGATGATTGCTGGCGTGAGAGGGAAGCGGATTGTAAAGAACTGCCAACCGCGAGAGTTTTGGAACAATTTCTTTCAAGAACTCGACTCGTTTGACATCGCGATCAGGCGAGAGATTGTCGATACCCGTAAGGTTCCCGCCAGGATGTGAAAGAGACGAGTATAATTTGGCTTCAACGCCGCCGCGGCTCGAGAGCACGACAATGGGAATTGTCGCAGTAATCTTCTGCACCAAAAGTCCGGGGTAATTTCCCACAGCCACGATCACGTCCACATTCTGCCGGACGAGATCGGCAGCCATCTCGGGCAGAAGTTCCGAATGTCCTTTTGCCTCCCGCCATTCGAGGGTGAGATTGTTGCCCTCCGAATAGCCGCGATCACTTAATTCGCGGACGAAGCCGTTTACCCAAGGATAGCTGCTCAAATTAGCCGTCAGATATCCAATTCGGTAAATCTTTTTAGATTGCTGCGCTTGAGCCGCCAGCGGCCACACCGCAGCGCCGCCGAGTGCCGTGATGAACTCGCGCCGCTTCATGTCTGATGCCTCCGCAAAGCCTAGAGACAGCCTATGACTCGCCTCAAACTAACACATTGGAACCGACTGGCTATGACCTCTGCTACAGAATCTCGAATAGGCATGTCAGCCACGCGATGTCCGGTCCGGGTCAAAAGCGTCGGTCCAGCGCTCCACAGCGAACTTCCGGTCTACCCCTCTGAACCGACATATAGCGGCACCGCGTCAACGGTAGCGAAGGGCCAACAGCGGACCAACGTTGGGATGCCCGACCTCAGGCGAATACTCTGCGGCGGTGGCGAATGCTGGAGGGCGAGCGCCCATAGAGTTCGCGAAAGACGGCGTTGAACCGGCGCACGCTGCCAAAGCCAGCTCGGTAGGCGATCTGGGCCAGTGGTTCAGTCGTCTCGTCAAGTAGGCGCTTCGCCCGCTGTACACGCCTGGTCTTCGCGACCTGTTGGGGGCTGGCCCCGACGTACCGTTCGAACAGACGCGCAAGGTGGCGCGAGCTTACCCCGAGCCGATCGGCCAGTGCGGCAACCGAAGCGTCATCCAAGGCGCCACCATCGATCAATTTCAAGGCCCGCGCGACTGTCGAACGCGTGCCATTCCAGGCAGCACAGAAGGGCGCGGTCTCCGGACGGCAACGCAGGCAAGGTCGGTACCCCGCAGCCTCGGCGGCCGCTGCAGTTTGATAGTAGGCCACGTTACGGGTCAACGGCTGCTTCACCGGGCAAACTGGGCGGCAGTAGATTCCCGTGGTCTTCACTGCCGTGTAGAAACGGCCGTCATAGCGGGGATCGCGCTGCAAGCGCGCGGTGTTGCATACCTCAAAACTGAGCATGACTCATTTTACCGCAGGCCGCAGCCAGAAGAATAGCCCTGAGATGATCAGGTCCGATTCCGGCCAGCGATATCGGTGCGCCCTTCTTATAGAGAAGGTCCAAATTCGCTGAGCACTTGGAGAAGCAAAAATGAACAGCACGAATCCTAAAGAGATCGTGATCAATGCCTGGAAGACTTTTAAAACCCGTGATGCCCAGTTGATCGCGGAGCTGTTTACTCCCGATGCCGAATGGATCGCACCGGCTGGAAATGCCACGGCGGTCGCTCTCAAACACACAGATCACATGATTGGACCGGACCAAATCGCACACTTTATTGCCTCGGAAATGCATCATCTGTTCTCGAACGTCGACATCTCGTTTCGGGGCATTCATGCCGATGGCGATACTGTGATCGTCGAGGAGCGAATGCGAGCCACTCTTCCTAGAGGCAAGCCCTACGAGAATGACTATTGCTTCGCTTTTGTCCTTTCCGGCGAGCGGATCAAGCTGGTTCGCGAATACATGGACACCCGAAAGGGCTGGCAGATGATTTTCGAGCCGCTTTAAAAGCTGCTTTGGGTCACAAGCGGTCCTCGACCGGCTGCGCAGGGCAGGTCAGCTCTGGGCCACGAACAGACTCCTTGCTCTTGCCGTGTCCAAGAAAAGCCGCCTCGCGGCGGCCAGATGTCGGAAATACATTTCGATCACTACGCTAGTGCGGACTGCCGCAGAGCCTAGGCTACAATCGGCCGGTGATCCGGTAGACTCGCGCCTCGCCTTCGACGCCGCGCAGCGGCGCCTCGAACTCCTCGACATGGTGGCCCGCCAGCAGCTGGCGAACAGCGGGCGCGGTGTAGAGTGCTTCAGTGAGACAGATTTCGCCGGCGTCGGCGAATGATTGCACCCGCGCGGCAATATTCACGGTCTGGCCGAAATAGTCGAGATTCTCGTTGAGGGTCACGGCGATGGAAGGTCCGCAATGTGCCCCCATTTTGAGAATGACGGCCGGCTGGCCGTGCTTGGAGTTGAACTCTCCGATGTCCCGCAGAATGTGCAGCGCTGCCTCCACGGCATCCACCGGCCGGAAAAACGCGGCCATGACGGCGTCGCCGATGGTCTTCACGATGGCACCGGCATGCCGATGGGCAATTGCGTCGAGGAGAGCGAAATGTTCGCGGACGAGAGCATAGGCATTAAGATCCCCGAGGCGCTCGTAGAGCGCGGTCGAACCCTTCAGGTCCGTGAACAGGAACGTCACCTGCCGAACGCCGAGGCCCTCCTCCTCATCCACGCGCTCTGAGCGGAAGAGCTTGCGGAACGTCTGACGCGTCAGCAGCATCCCGCCCGAGACGTAGGGATCGAATTCGAGGGTCGGCTTCTCGGGCATTTCCAAGATTTCAGGTGGCCAGTTGATCAGGAGCAGCGAACCGCGCTTAGGGCCGGTGTTGCTGATCTCGAAGACCACAGGCCCCGACGGCACGGCCGAAACGGCGGGCGTGAACCGCTGCCCGTCATAGGTGGTACGAATGATCGTCGGAGTATTCGGCATCTGCACGGCAGTGGGATCGAGCGCGACCAGGAGCGTAAAGCCCGCCTGGGTCTGGACGTTGACGCCTGAGACCGCGCCCGGCCCAATATCGGTCTGCAGCGTCGTTGTCAGACCGGACGGCAGATAAGTCATTCCGCGAACGAAACCGCGCAAGACATCGACAAATCGAGTCTGTCCGCCGGGCAGCCGTCCGCTGTTGGCGAACTTGAGCTTCCAGTGCAGATCTTCGATCGAGAGATTGTCGACGTCATACAAGGCGAGGCGCCGAATTTGCGGCGAGACGGAGAAGGACACTTCGATGAAGTCGTCGAGTTCGGTCTGACCCTCGATATCGCAAAGCCCGCAGACGAAATGGCTCCGGAGCGCATGGAGCCTCCCGAAGCTTTCCAGCACCAGACCCGAGTGGGGGCAGAGAATGTCCCAATGCATGTCGACCAGCCCGGCGCGAGCGGCATGGAGAAACAGATCGATCGACTCCGGCTCAGCCACACTGCGATCACGGGCGAACGCCAGCGGATTGGCACGGTACAGGCTGACCTCGTCACCACTGCGGATCAGCGTTTCGAACTTGGAGATTACGCGCGGGCTCCAAGTGCGGGCCTGCTCGATCTGCGTCATCTTGCTTTCGAGAAGACGCTCGTCAATGGATGTCATCGATCAGCTCCTGACGATGGCAATCTATCAGCTTCGCCCGGTCCTCGCGAGCCATCCGATGCCGCACGGCCTATTGTACTGCAAGGATTTTCAATCCGCCCATGTCGCTTATGGGTCAAAGGCAGCCGGCAGCTTGCATGATCGGGTCGGCTCATCTCCCGGAAGCGGCCCTCGCGGCGCTCTAACTGAGGTCGGTCACAGGCCATGTGTGGAAGTCGTTCGTACACTGGCTACTCGCAAGCCGAGCGAGACGGATCGCTCGGCTACAATTTTAATTATGGCAGCCCAGGAAGTCGTTCCTGATCAGATCAATCTCACGCTGCTTTCACCAGCACGTCAGTCAACCAATCCGGCTCGGCGATCATAACGGAGTGGCCAGACGTCGCGTTTTCGAGGACGGTCCAAGAATTATCGGACTTGCACTCCCCTGCCGCTTTGTCCAAGGCCGCTAACTGGAATTTGGGTAAGCGGATGTAGGTTTTCTTCGCGACCTTTTCGCGTGCGCCGGAGAGCTTCACAGGTTGCAGCCATGTGCCAATCGGTTGAGGAGTTACCTTCGATAGAACCCAAGCAACGTCTTTGGGGTCGCTAAAGGCCGTCGGGGGGAGCGCTTTGGGAGCCGGACGGCTGATTGCACCCTCCTCTATCGGGAAGGAGACCAAGTCTCGGAATGACTCCCCGTCGGCAGGCTTTATTGCATCAACCCAGACGATAGATGACACACGGTTTCCGACGCGCTCAAGCGCGCCCGATGCGGGACATCCGGCATACGAATGGGCAACGAGGCAAATGTCTGTGAGGTCTTCCCATTCGACGAGATTTGCGATGTCCGTGATGTGCGTGTCGAGATTTATGTCTCTGCTGAGGAGATGCGAGCGTTCTGCCAATCCCGTAAGCGTAAGCGCATAGACTTTGTGGCCCTGCTTTTCGAGCCTCTCGGTGACGCGATGCCAACACCAAGCTCCGTAAAAGGCTCCGCCAATAAGAACAAACGTCTTTTGCGCGGATTGAGCACGTGCGCTGCTGATGCTTGATGAAGTTACCGAGACCGCGCTTACTCCGGCCGCGACACTGCCGATCAATCTGCGGCGGGTGACGTCTGACAAGGTCATGAAATCTCTCCGTGCAAAAAAAATTGGGTACCATACGAGTGCAACAGTGTAATCGCCAAAACGGAACAAATGGAAGATGACTTCAGCGGCCTTCGAAGGAATATTTTTTTGACCGGTCACTGACTTCCGCCATGGGTCACAAGCGGCGGTCGGCGACAGCGCCAGCCGTGTCCGGTCCACCTCAAACGGCCGACCTTGCGCAGCCTCGGGTGTAGTCTTCAGCTCCGGCCGATGTTGTAGGCAATCAGGTTGAGGAGGAAGTCGGCGGTGACGCGAGTTGGGCCTCGATGTTGGGTCTTTGCTCGCCTCGTGTTAGACATCGCCTGACCGACCAGGGAGAACGGCCATGACCGCCGAGTTCGATGAAGACCGCTTCAATATGGCTATCCGTAAATTTCTGAAGCATGTCGGAGTTACATCGCAGCGTGAAATTGAGAACCTAGTGCGCAGCGGGGCGGTGAAAGATGGCAAGCTCAAACTGCGAATGACCCTGTCGGCTGAGGGGACGGCGCTGAAACATGTAGTCGAGGAAACAATCGCACTCTGACGATGTCCCGGTTGCCCCGGCATTGCGGCCCGGTTGGTGGAGCATTCAATCCTGTTGATTTCCAGCAACGACTGCTTTGGGTCATTTTCGACAGTTTTGGCACAGAGTGCGGGATGGTTGATGTCCGTTCCTGTCCAAAAGCGCCGTACCTGTGTCTGCCCATGAGCGTTGCGTTTGGCCGGATTGCCGTGATTCAAACTCACGAACTGGAGCTCGAATCATGCGCTACGAACTCGCTGACTATGAATGGACCGCCATCAAGCCGATGCTGCCGAACAAGCCGCGTGGCGTCCCCCGGGTGAATGACAGACGGGTCCTGAATGGCATCTTCTGGATCCTTCGATCAGGAGCACCCTGGCGTGATCTGCCGGCGGCGTTTGGGCCATACACCACTTGCTACAACCGGCTCGTCAGGTGGCGGCGGGCTGGCGTCTGGGGCCGCATCATAGAAGCGCTTGGCACTGCCCATGATGCCGCTACCCAGATGATCGACACCTCCATTGTCCGCGTACATCAGCATGGAGCCTGCATCGCAAGGAACCAGCGCCAATCGATGGGAAGGTCCCGCGGCGGTTTGACGAGCAAAATCCATGCGGTGGTCGACAGCAATGGTCTGCCGGTACGGTTGGCGCTGAGCCCCGGTGAGGCCAATGACGTTCGACTTGCCGGAAAACTGCTGTCTCGTCTGACATCCGGGTCAATGTTGCTTGCGGACCGTGGCTATGACGCGGACTGGATCAGGGAGCTTGCCATGAAGAAGGGCGCGCGTGGGCCAACATCCCGCCGAAGAGCAATCGCAGCGATCCGATCTGCTTCAGCCCATATCTCTACCGCGCTCGCAACCGGGTTGAGCGGTTCTTCAACCGGATCAAACAATGTCGTCGGGTGGCGACGCGGTACGACAGGCTGGCCCCCAACTACCTTGCCTTCGTTCAGCTCGCGTCGATCAGGCTATGGCTGCGTCTTTATGAGTCCGCGTCTTAGTTCTTGCCAAGGCGGTCCGATGCAACATCGCGATGTGCGGTTTCGTTCTTCCCCTTGTCGTCGATGCCGCGCGACGGGTTGGTGTCCGGCTGGGCGCTGGTACCTCGCCGAGACCGAGCTGCTGGGCGGCTGCGATGCCGATCGTCACCTTGCACGATCTGAGCGAGGTGCAGCTCCGGATGCTGCGACTTGCGCTCAAATGCTTGAGCGAGGACGCCGCCTGGGACGTGGCCGGCCCCGCGGGTCGAGCTGACCGAGCTGATGAACCGCGCGACGTCTGGATCCATGCGCAATGGGATGAGGCGAAGGTGCCTTAGCGGCCGTTGGTGGAGGCTATGCTCAAAATCGTTCAGGGCGCGGACGGAAAAGGAAGACAAGCCGACCGCCCAGCCTCTTTCCGCATCAGCCGCGCTTCTTCTGAGCGGATGGCTTAAATTCTACGACCTCGTGCTGCTCGCTGGAATCGGAGTGCCCTTGTTGTTTTACGATGACCTCAAGCTCAAGAGCTTCGAAGGCGAGTTCATCCGCCAAGCGTTGAAAGAGCGCGCGCTTTTCGGCATCCGTCGCCGACTGACTCATAAGAGCAAAGTCTCTGGCGTCCGCACGGAGCTTCTCCAATCGTCGCCTGAGGTCCTTCATCGTCTTGGCTCAGGTTCTAAACTCATCCTCGACGCAAACAGTAACGTTGCTTTCCGGGATGACAGATGATTCAACCAGGAAACAATATATTGGTTCTCCTAACTGTTAGTTAGCCGCATATTCACCGTGCGGTGCATAGCCACGGTCGCCCGTGGGGCCAACTTTGGATGGACGGGCTGGTGGTCACGGCGCGAGGCCTCGGCATTCCGACCTCGCCGTAGGTCCACCCAGCCAGGGTGCCATCAAAGGTACATCAAGGCCTGAAACCGCACAGACGCGAGTTTTGCACCGGACTAGGCTTCGACTGATTCATTGTGTCCCTAGATGCGCTGGGATCCGACGGTGTTGGCGTCCCAATGAGGTGGATGTCGGGGCCGTTTTCGCCCAGCTGCGCAAAGGTGGCTCCCTCGCGACGGGCTCCGGTTTATGCTCGCTTCCTTGTGCGTACTATCCTGCTCATTCGGGTATGGCTGCTGATCAACATTCTCTTTGTGATGGCTGTCGTGCCCGCGCGGAGGCGCTCCCCTCCGAGATGGTCGGAGGGGCCCTCCGTCTCCGGGACCGATCAATAAGACGGTCGGTCGATTGGAAGACGGTTGCGCCACCCTCATTCCAGCGCATTATTGCTTCGGTTGCGGGGAGAATTGCGCTCGCCCTCGTGCTTCCGTTTGTCCAAGCGATTAAGCGGCGCTTCGGACGGAACCATGATAGGGCCGACGTGAGTTGGAGAGGCGACGCGCAAGCCGACCAGGAACAAGGTGTCGTGTGGTTCGGCCGTTGTTCGCATTCGCCGGCATCCGACCACGATCAACGGACCACGACGTCAAAGCCCTCGGCGCATCAGGTCTACGGCACCAAGCCGCTTGTGCGTCGACCATTGGGCGGGCGCGCGCCGCGGCAGGACCGGTTCAATCGCGGGTCAAATCAGGTCACCGTGACTTGAGTTAAATGGCGCGATATTAATGATTCAATTATCCGGCTTCTGGCAGGCGAGTTGCGGCGCCAGCCATCGGGACCTGCCACGCCCCACCGGATCTCGGTTACAAGTCTGCTCGCCGCTTCGCTCGCAGCTACAAACCCCGCTTTGTGATGCCGGGAACGCGTTTGGGCGAAACGGTTGTTCGTCGCTCGACCTGCGCTTTGGCGTCCAGCACTTTATCGCCAGCTCGCGCGGCGCGCGGCCGGCTCACCTGGTCCGAAAGACTGGGGCCCTTTCCAAACGTTCCGACTGGAAGACCATTTGTCGCGTGACCACCATTGATGTTTCCTTTGGCCTGTGCTGCCGGGGCTGATGCGTTTCGGGCGGGTAAGGGGCCGATGATCATCTGGTCCTCGTTGCTTGTACCCGTTCCAACGGCCCCGATCGGCAGGCCATTTTGCGCGTGGCCAACCCCGGCATTTCTTGCGGCCTGTGCGGCCGTCCGCGACTTTGTCGGGGTGGCGGGTTCAACGTTCGGATTGTTCAATTGATTGTTGGTGCTCGGATTTGCGCCGGTGGCGGTGTCTTTCGTCCCCATTCCGGCAGGCGCTGAGGGACCAGCGCCGGCGCTACCCGCATTCGTCCCCATTCCGGCAGGCGCCGAGGGACCAGCGTTGGCGCTGCTCGCGCTTGTCCCCGTGCCCGCACCCGCCGACCCAGAATTTGCGGGCCTCCTGGCGCGAGGACCAGAAGAGCTGAGTTGGCGACGATGGCGGCGAGCACCAAAGGGGCGGCATGGGGCATTGGACGATCTCCTTTGCCAAACCGTTAACCATGATCCCCGAGCCCGGTTCCTCTGCGCCATGGCTGGTTCTGCCGCATAGTGCTGGACCGCACGCGAGCCCTCGATTGGTCGCACGCAAAACGCAAAACCGCGCGAGCTACTATTGCCGATTCAAGGTGCCATTGGCAGATTAGTCAGCAGGTCTGACGGAGGTGGCCGCTTTAATGTAACACTCGGGTTGCTTCTGCTAGCCGGACCTTCTCTCTCAGCTCCTCAAGATCCTCGAGCGCGTCGAGTAGTTGCATCAGATTGCGGGTAACATGTGCCAGATTGGGCTTTGGGCCTTTGAAGATTCGAATTTTTGGTCCCATTGCTAGACGTCTCCTCGCAACGAAAATCACTGGTCCGACTGATTGGCAAGGAGCGTGCCATCTGAGCGTCCGCGGAGAGCTCCGGTGATGGGAACGCCAGTCGCGCTCCCGCCCCAATCTAACAGGGAAGGAGAGCGCCAAAAGGCGCCGGTCGCCATCCCCCACATTGGGACGATTATCTCCCTCCCGGTTGCGAGTGAACTATGGGCAGCAAGCCGCGCGATGGCGACAGCTGCGGAGCAAGCAACAGCGCCCTCTGCCCTCCGCATCGAGGTCTCGCAGCGATCAGACGCGTTGGAAAACAGTTAATCCCTAGTCCTGCACGGCCTGGTCGGTCTGCAGCGGCGCGTGTGGCCGCCCCCTGTCTTGCGCCCGCCGAACGGTTGGCACAGGTTTGCGGATCGTGGCGGCAACTGGCCTGGGCAACGGCACCGGCGTCTTGGGGCGTAGGATCTGCTCGGAAGCGTTAGTGGTGATGCCGGCCAATCGTTCTTGGACCATTCTGAGCTGTTCGCCGGCATCCGCTCTGTCTCGCACCATTTGTGCCTGGACCGCCGTAAGCTGGTCGGAGAGCTGGCCAAGGTCGCGGACGATTTGATCTTGGCTGGCCTTGAGCTGCTCGATCGCTTGCTGCGGGTTCGTAAGGTCGCCCGACAATCCCTGGAGCGCTAGCTCCGGCGAACTGGGGCCAGCGGCTGCCTGGATCGCATCGTGCGGTGTAGTCAGCGGCCCCGGTTGCTGAAGTGCCACATAGGTTGCACTCGTCTGAGTGGTAGGCAGAGCCGAGGAGATCTCGGCTCTTTCTTGCGGCAACGACGAAGGTGAAACGGCATGCGCGGACCACCGATACATCATTGCTCTGACCGCATCGCCGTAAGATGACTGCGCAGCAAGAGCAGCTAAACAGATGCCGCTTGCCAACAGCAGACCGATCAGGCCGCGCAGTGCCGGCCTTCCGCGCGCTGAGCTCGCCCCGCGGTCAGGTGGTCGAAACCATTTCGCGGAATTCTTCGGCTGAGAAGGATGGCGCGTGCCATCCTGATCTAGCTTGGCAAGCTGTTCATTGACACGCGCCAGCTGTTCATCTGCACGTGCGATCTGATCATAGGCGTGGACGAGCCGTTCATCCGCGCGCGCAACAAGCTCGACGTCTTCCGGTGAGAGCGCGGGACTATGAATTTGTGAGCCGGGATATATCGGTCTAATCGGCGAATGCATCGGCGTTCCCCATCGCACCCGATGTCATCCGGACCGAGGCCGGGCATTAAATCGGGCAAGTCCACACTCCCCAACGCCGGTTTGACCAAAGCAAGGCCACAAGATGAAAACCGGAGGGCGGATTTTCGGCGACAGCGCACAGGCCTCTAATCCGTCGAGGATCTTCGGGAAAGACGGACGGCGGCGCATCGCCCGGCCATCCGACGGAGCTGGCCCTCGCGGTTCGCGGGCCCATTCAAAACGGTCGTAGTCCCCCCGACTGCACGCTTCTCCCCCAAGCCCGCCACCAAGGCATCTCGACCACTCTCGACGACCTGACTTTAGTGGTTACAACCCTGGCGCTGCACGCCACGAACTCCGCCGCGCGCATCGAGCAGATGCCTGCCAGCGGACTCATCTTCGTTGCGGCGAGTTCTTTTCCTTGTCGCGATCGTAAACCGCTTTGAGGCCGCGGCTTCGGCCTGTCTGACCCGCTTTCGTAACTCGATGAGCTGACGGTACTCGGCTTCCAGCGGGCGCGATAGGAGAACTGCGCGGCTGGTGCACGATAGTTCGAACTTCCATACGACGAATATCGAATCATGGAAATCGAACCCGTTTTCAGGCAACCCCCGCTAACTGATGGTTCGGGAACAAAAATGCCCGATCGACGCGACGATATTCCGTCTCGGCAAGTTGGCAACGAATGTCACTCGTTAAGCTTGATGCTACCGAGGAGGCTGGATTGCGCTCGCGCTCATGAACCGCCTACGCGGAAGCTGCCGAGCTTGCACCAAGTTCGTTCCCAATCTGGAACGTTGCTGAAGAAATCCCGGACGTTGCAGATTTACAACCCGCGCAGCCATTCGCGATACTAAGCTGTGGAGACGACCAGACATGCTTACTTCAACATGATCGCGGGGGCGAAATGTATGATGTCTATCGCAATGACAGGCGCTTCTTGCTCGTTCTAAGTTCAGGCTCTCCCGTGCCCGTGCTTTACTCTGCACATAAGTGGCGGAAGAGCAGGAAACGAGTTCTCAAGGTCAGCGACGAAATCAAGTCAGCCGTTCAGGCACAAGGCTATTACGTCCGCAGCCTGCGGATCACCAAGGAGCGAATGATCGACGTCGAGTAGGTGGCGAGCGGGTGTTCTCGTTTGCGCGTTTGATCACCAGCAACCAAGCCGCCATTATCGCGCTGTTCCGCGTCGTCAACCGCTATGTCGGCAACTTCGCACCGATGCCGGGGTGTTTCCGAACCATTCGGATCGGGCTTTTCGAAGGTGCAGGGTGCGAGATAGTCACGATTGCGGGTGGGCATGCCGCCTAGCACGGGGGGCCGCCCTTACGTCTCAAACGGAACTCCATGAACGGGCCGAGATTTTGGCTTTTTCCATTGAACCTTTAATCGAACTGTCGGACGAACCTTCAATCGGAAACCGGAGGTTTCCCATGAAGCGTCTGATCTCATCTGCAATCGTGGCCGTTGCCTTCCTCATTGTTGCAACCACTATGCTGTGGTCTTACACACCTTCGGCTGAGCGCCATGTCACCCGTACAGCCATAGGTCATTGCAAGAATTTCCACAGCCTGGCCGGGACAAAAGCGTCCGAACTATTGCCTTACTAAGCACCAGTAAAACGCGTCGAGACGATGTTGACCTGTAGCAGATGGCTGGATGCCACGCCGACATGGGAGTAGGCGAAGGCGCTGCAATGACCCGTTGCCGGATGATGTGCTCAAGATCGTTATGCGCGGGACCGAGAAAGAAGCTAATCGGGCGGCTTGAACCGCGAACTGCTTTGGCAGCTTAGCTCGCCGCCGCGCCATCCAACCGCGCCAGCCCAGCCTCGATCACGGCGATATCCTCCTCGATCTGCTGGACGGTCGTCCGGAAATCAAAACCTGTACGTGCCTTTAGGTCCACGGCCAGTTTCCGGCGCTGCGTGCGGAGATCATCCAGAGCCCTCCGATTGTTCAAGCGAACGTAACCGTCCACAATCAGCTCGATTGCGTTTGGCATCCCACCCCCTGTCGTGATCGACCGGCGCCGAACCGCTTACCCAGCAACACGCTTCAAAACTTCAAAACGGCATCTCTTCGCAAATTGTGTGCAGCAGCCGTCAAATGAGACCCTATGATCAGACCCAAGTCGACCTAACGCCAGGAGAGCAAGGGGGCTGCACATTCAATGGAAGACCGGCTCCCAATATCGCAATTGCGCGTTGTTCATCCCTTTGGAGATCGGCACATGAGATGCCGTCCATGACGGGTCTCCGTCGCAAAAGAACTATTTAAAATCCAAACGCGCGACCGATCTGCCGCAGCATAGCCATGGCCGCGTCGGTGTACCGACCGTGGGTTAGGTATTGATCCACTTGCGCTGTACTGATCAGCGCAACAACGAAGACCGTGAAGCCCTTAAGCATTGGGGCGTCTCCTGAAAGAGACCGCCAACCGGGCGTGTCGAAGTAATAGACTGCTCTCAGAATGCGCTGCCGCATAATGCGACTGTATGTAAATGGTGACAGTGACCGGTAACCAATCCCTTAACCGGCGTTAGGTGCGCCGCCCCATGGACGAGGCGAAGGCGCTGCAAGAGCCGTTGCTCATGTGCTCAAGGTCGTGATGCGAGAGGTAGGAAAGGAAGATAAAGCCGCTGCACAGAGGCGCGCGGTTCCTCGATAGCGCAAACAAAACCGTCGCCCAGAAGAAGCGGCGAGTGTTAGTCCCCACATAAGGGAAGTCACTTCTTCATGGCGTCTGCTGCATCCCGCGCGGCATCCTTAACGTCACCGGCGGCGTTGTGCACGGCGCCCTTGGCCTTGTCGGCCCTACCTTGTCTTTGGAGGTCCTTGTCGCCACTCAGCTTGCCAGCACCTTCCTTAATCGTGCCCTTGGCCTTATCGGCGACGCCTTTCACGTGCTCGCGATCCATAACGCGCTCCTTCAATCTTTAGGTCTTTCGATGACGCACAACGCGCGAGCAAGTTCAGCGTTCCGAGTAGCCCTGTTCACCTTGGAATTTCGCATCAGGCACCCGTGTGCGCTCCAAATCTAAATTCGACCTGGTGCTGACCTGTGTTTGCACCAGAACTCGTGGAACCTCGAAATCTCGGGTGAGTTACAGAACCGGAGAAGCGGTAATCTAACCATGCGCCCAGTAGCACGGTGGATTTCTGTTTATCCGTTCGTCCTCTATTGGGCAGTACTTCAACAGAGAGGTGACAATGAAAGCATCCCTTCTTGCTGGCGCGCTCATCGTCGGATGGGCTGCTCCAGCACTTGCTGACGAGTTCTACGTCGTGCAAGGACCTAGCCACAACTGTACGATTACCACCACGCGCCCGGCGGACAAGGAAGTCGTGACGCAGATCGGTCCGATGGCCTTTAAGAGCCGCGTCGAAGCTGAAGACCGCATCAAGCAGACCAAAGTCTGCGACGAAGGCACCGTTGGTAGCAGCACCAGCAGCACGACCGTTATCAAAGAGAAGCAATGAATTCCTGATCGAATTCTGGCGAACTTCGAGAAAGATCGCGCCCGGTGGGCGCGACCTTTTTGTTTGCAGATGCCGCGCTATTTCAGATCGTGTATTCGCCTCCCGCAGAGGGCTCGACAAATTGGTTGGCGGTTGCCTCTACATCACATCCATGCGGCATTTGGATGACTAACCGGCCCGCTGTGCGAAGACACGTCCGCTAGTGCGGCTTACTCGACCCTGCTGCTTATGGAAGCGTTGCAATCGACTGTAAACCGCAAGGCGAGTGCGGCCTAGCCACTGGCCGATCCCGCGTGCAGTCATGCCACTGTCGAATAGCGCAAGAAGTTGCGCTTCTTCCTCGGGGGACCACGAACGGATTTTCCGGTCTATTGTTTGACATCGCCCATCCATGCCAGCGAAACAACCGCGAATTCCATTGTAGGGCAGAGCTAACTGACTCTTCTCCGCCTAAAGATCATCCTCGAACGAGACCCCGATAAGATTTCCACTCGACCAGACTAGGCGGCAACTTCGGATGATGCGATCTGTCTCGAGCATTAGTTTGAATGTGGAGGCCACGTGCCGCTTCGACGGAAGCTCAACTGATGCCCCTTCTTCCGACATGTTGACCACGCGGCAGCGTAAGCTGGCGCCGTCGCCTGAAATGTAGGCGACCTCGTCCACATCGATGCGCTCCAGCTTTCGACGTTCTATCATTTCATTATAGCCGCAACGAGATCATCTGCGCCCGATGTGCACCTTGTCTCTAGCAGCTTAAATTGTCGCGCGATCTGTGTTGCTAGGTCTGATCGTTCCTTACCGAGAGCTTTTCTTTGCTCAAGCATGTCGTGTCCGTCACGCTCGAGCACCTGGATCAAGATGGTTTGACTTTCGATATAAAGCTGCTTGGTTGCGATTGCTCGAGCGATAGCCGCTAGTTCATCATTGCAATCCGAAGTCATTAGCAATCTCGTGGCTGGCCTGTCGGCGAGTAAAGCTCCATCCTACCTGGCCTTACCTGCGAAAACGTTACACTTGATCCGGTGGAGTCCCAGCAGCCCGACGCCTCCTTTGCCAACGGATTAGTCTGAAGGCGCACACGCGACACATTCTACCGTTTGTGCGGCGCCAAAGGGATTTGCCGCCTTACGTTGTCCGTACTCTTACGGACGTTGCGCATCCGAAAGCTTTGACGTCTACTTCTGATTGTTTTTATGACGATCTTGTTTCCCGACGAGAGGGCCCATGAGCGTTAAAGCCATGATGGCGATGATCCTCCAGAACCAACTGGCCTTGCGAGGCGTGCATTCGCTGACGGCGTCTGACTACGACCAGATCGTAGAACTTCTGATTGAGCAGCTCAGAGAGCTGGAGCTGAGCTTGGCTGTGCGAGAGATTGCCGACAAGCCCCGGGAATAGCAGCAGCACCCGATTTTTTAAGGGAGGACGAAGACGAATGCGGGGATTATTGTTCAGACACCGGTGCCCAAAGCCGACAACCGCTACTGGCTGATCCGATAGAGAAGTGGCGGATACCCGGCCAATCGGGTCCAGAGCCACGCGTTGGTGCGGCCTTCAGTCAGATTTCGTCCGTGCAGCAATCTCTTTGACCTTTGTCAACGTTCGTTCGAATTCGGATTTGAGATATTGCTCGTGCGCCAGGTCTGTTGGCTTCAGCAGAAATGCGACTTTCACGAAAAAGCGGTTCAACAGCGAAGTAATTAAAAGATTGTCCGAGTGTTTCGACCGGAGCGCCGTAAGTCGACGACGCATCTCGATGAGATCAAGCGTTTCGTGGTCCGGCTGCTCTCTCAAGTGAAGCTCGCGCGACTGTCCAGCGTCGAAGTCGCTGCACCGAATATAATGGTGCGGCGACTTCGCTGGGGTGGAGCGGACAAGGACAATGTCCCTGTGCGCAAACCTAGTCCTCTAGCGCGCGGCAGCAATCACGGTCTGGAATTAAGCTTGATGTTCGTGTTGCAAGTTAATTCTGGAACTGAGCGTAGGGCGAACAATAGGAGGTATTGAATTTCGGATGCACTGCCCGGGCTGTTCCATGTTGAGCGCAACGTGGACACTCCCCATCTGCTGCTTTGCCGAGCTGTCTTGCGAATTCTTGTCTGAGGTCTTGCGTCTCCCAATGTGCACCATCGCTCCTGACGATCTTCTTGGCGCGCTCGAAGGCGTGGCTTTCGGCTGCATCGTCGCCGACGCGGACATCCTAAAGACGTTGGCCGTCTTCCGGCTCGGCCCCGGGGCGATCATCGGCGGCTCGTACGTGACGCCTTCGTCTCTCGTCAGAGAGGCAAGCCGGTCCAATTGATTAGCTAATCCGGTGAGGGTCCTTGCGACGCTCTTCAACCAAATTGCTCGTTCGGTGGAAATAGCGGATGATTTAGCAAGGGCCTTGTATTCAATCGCGAGTTCTTGACGTCGGGCGGCAACATACAACCAACGGCCGGTCTGTCCGGTAGCGGACACACCCACCTGACCTGAGGCCGGCTCGCGGCCTTTAAATAATAAAAGGAACTTAATTTGTTTAATTGCTTTAAATTTCGTTCGGCTTAATATCCGCACGCCACCAACCGGAGCTCAGCATGCCAAGCGCCACAGAAGACGAGGATCGCCGCGAGTTCTTAAAGACCTGCGGTAGGTTTGCCGTCGTGACGCCTCCAGCGATGACGCTCCTGCTATCAACATCGCTGACGTCTAACGCCATTGCGCGGTCTGGCGGGGGCAGCTCGCATGAGCATCACCACCATCACCACCATCATGACGATTAAGGCAGTGGCATTTCGATAGGCGGTGCCTTGGGCAACGCCGTAGGCGATCATGCCGGCCTTACGCCGTCGCCGGCATGGAGTGGGCGGCCCTGGGGCGCTCCTGAAGCCCCCCCTGCGCTCCAGGGCGCTTTCCCCTCACAGGCACATGACCCTAGCCGGGCGAACATCACCGGCGCGCCTCGCTCCGCGACCAGCAGCAGCACTTTCATTCTGGCCGATCGCCGACCAGCAGCCCACCTCGCTTGTTGGGCGCGAATCTGCGAACTGTATAGGCAGGCATAGGCGTGCAACAGGCTGGGGGCCGCTGGCGCGAGGGAACAGTCACGCTACCCACTGGTGAGAAGGTGGACGCCGGAAGATCATCAGCGGCTGATCGCTCTGGCCGCCGCAGGAAATCGACCCGACGATATCGCTCGCGCGCTGGGATAGGAGAACTGCGCGGCTGGTGCACGATAGTTCGAATTTCCATAAGACGAACATCGAATCATGGAAATCGAACCCGTTTTCAGGCAACTCCCGCTAACTGGTGGTTCGGGAACAAAAATGCCCGATCGACGCGACGATATTCCGTCTCGGCAAGTTGGCAACGAATGTCACTCGTTACGCTTGATGCTACCGAGATGCGTTAAACCTGAAACTGCTGACCAGAAATGGATCTGCACGTGAGGCCGGCTAGCTATACGAACACGCGAGATCGAAAAGCTCCGAATACTGACGATGCCAAACCACGAACATAATACCGCAAATGTTCGTTGCGAGTTGCGGCCTTCTGTTCGAGCTGTGGAGAATAGTGAAAACCAGAAGAATTAAGAGCGCAGCTCGCATTTAATCCGACGCAGTGAGTCGGAGTCCCTGAAGTGCCGGACATTTGGTTTCCACTTCTCGCGACCGCCATCGTCGGCACACTCCTTTTCCTGGCGTTCCGACGATAGCCCGCCGTGTGGCAATGAATCCTCAGCGGCCGCTGAAATTGCGGTTCCCTACGTGATGCCTTTGACTGTGCATAAACAGGAAGGTTCACTTCCAAGACAGGAGGTGGACGTGAGTACCTGGTTGCTCATTTTTCTAGTTATTTTGAGCGTGGGCATTTTAATCGCCCACGCTATCGACGCGATGCGCTCCTGAATCGCCGGACGTCACTTGCCATTTAATTGGATTTTCGTGAAGAAGACCAAAATCGCGCACTTGTCTATTCCTAAGCGCTGCTCCGGCTCGAAATAGAGCGGCTGAGGGCTGAGTCTTCCCGCATCGCTCGTCAGGGCGAGGCAGACTGGTGGGTCGAGCAGCAAGACAAAGGAATGCATGTTGTTTTTGCACTAACGAGGCGAAGGCTGCCTTCCCGCAGCTATGCAAGTCGCAAAGCGTTCATTGTTCAGACGCCTAGCGGCCAAGTTTGCTCTCTCAAGAGAGAAGAAACCCCGTGGATCACCAGCCGGAGAGCGAGACCGACATCCGGCTCGCGCCTTACGCAATCGAAGTACTGCTACCAGAAAGAGGGAGAACCACCGCATGAAAGCCGCGCAGATCGGCCGGTATTCGCAATGCTCAGCAGATGCCCTGAAACTAACCTCCTGCGAAACGATCAACCGCCCGATGGCAAAGAGCCGCGCGAGCCGATATCCCGCGCCGGAGACAGCCCCGTGTTGAGATCCACGCTCCTCCGCTTCCCCGCGCCAGCGTTTCGCGGCGCTCGCTTCCAGCTGTCGAACCGCGGGACCTTTCGAGATTAGGTAGCCAAGGCCAAGCAGAGATATCGTCGTCATCGGCCGAAACGCGCGATCTGCCGATTTTCCTTGGCGCGGGATACTACATCCGGCTGATCCAAGCTAACGCGCGCAGATCGCGGCGGTGCCGGGGCCGTAGACGGGCTGGCGGTGTTTTGTGCGATCGCGAGATCCAAGGCCCGGCCTTGTCTGCGGCGGCAGTCGCCTGGAAGTCGTCCATTTTGCGAATTCGAAAACCGTGAGGCCCGAGCGGCAGGCCAGCAGCAATATCTTGCTTGCCCCTCGCAGCAACTCGACGCGCGGCGATCCGCGGAGGGAAAGCATACAGCGAATGTGCGAAAGCGAACAGACCTGATGGGTCAATTTGACTAGTCTCGCGGTGGTCCCAATTGCGGGCCACGTCTTCTGGGGCAGTACCATAGAGGGGCGTGCAATGGACGCTCGTGCGCGACTGGATGGTTGTCATTTCGCTCTGCACCAACATTGTGAGGCACTCGCGTCTCAAGTATCCGAACTTGAGACCCTTAGAGACCGAGTAGCCAAGGCCGAGCGCAGAATCGTCGGTGCGACACGCGAAACTAGAGCTGGGAAGGCGGTTTATGAGGGCAGCGCGGTCGGCCCGGCCAGCAACGCGATCATCTGATCAGCGTAAGGGTCCGGGCTTTCAAGACTGACTTCGCTGCTACCCGCCCCAGCCGGGGGCCGGACTGTGGACATTCGTGATTACCAACCGCAATTTGAGCAGATGTCCCTCGATGAGTTGTGGGCTCTCTACACGGATGTCGATCAGATTCTCGCCGCGAGGATCGTTGCCAAAAAACAAGAACTCGACAGGCGACTCCAACAACTCCACCAAACTAATGGACCGGGCGGTTCATCAGAGCTCAATGTCCGCGCATCATCGTCGGGTCGCGACCGCCTCTGACAAGGGCGTCGCGCTTGCCGCAAACCCTGCGCGCGAGCGAGGCGCCCCGCCTACGGTGATCGGGCCATCGATCAATGTCTGCTGGCGGTCGCTTCAGCTTGTGGCTGCACCTGTCGTCCTGGCAACAGACCAAGAGACCGCGGCCCCGAACCAGCTGATGTCCATAACCGGGAGCAATGAAAATGCAACACCACAGCATCGCCGACGTCAGCTGCGTCATTCTTCAATGCCTGGATGCATATCAAGCCGCTGACGTTGAACCACTCGTGTTGAAGTGTTTCCCGGATCTCGACCGGCATACGCTTTGGCAAGCATACAACTTAGCCTTGGTGGCATACACGTCAGGCACAGGCCTTCACCACCAACGACAGCAAGCGGCAGCCGAGCAATGACCGAATTTGGAAAAACGCTCGTGCCTGCGACGTGCTAAGCACCGCAGGACCGAGCCGCATCACAGATCAACAGGTGGCGTACCAGCGATCCGGAAACGGTAGTAGAGGCCAGGTGCCTGCGTTATCATTCGCGACCGCAGGCATGACGTCGATGGTTGTCCGCCCACTCGAGGCACGCACCAGGCGCACGGCCGCGACGATGGGAGCATTGACCGGAAGGCGTCCGGCTCAGATCACGCCCACAATGATCAAAACTCCGACCTCGACCAATAGGAGCGTACCCGTTGCCGCGGAGATGAAAAACAAATCACCCAATGACAGGAACTGCATGATTCCCCTCCCAATTTGCCAAAGAAGCGGCCCCTACATCCTTTGGACGGCGTGAGCAGGGGCAAGATGATGGGGCCGCTTCCAAGGAGGTCCTTGACGCGTGCGTCCGGCGCCAAGCATTCGCATCTTAATCCAAATTTAAATCTCGTCCATTATTTAATTTGTTTAATTTCATTTTATTAGTTAATATTTAATCGGCGCGGCGAGCGATCTCTCTGCTCGGGCGCGCTAGTCGAGCGGCGGGCTCGGGCCTGACCTATATCGGGCGGCCTGCCGCATGGGGTTGGAGGGGTTGGTATCGAAGCACCGGGACCGCCGGTGCGGTCGGCAGAAGCACTGGCAGGTAAGAACATACAACATCCCCGATGTGCAGGAGAGCTTTGAGCCTTCGATGATCAGCGCTGTCGCCGAGCCCACGCGCTGGCTGGTTCGCACGCCTGGCGGTCTACGGGTCGATTGCAGACCTTCCGCATTACGGACGTGTGTTCGCGCTAGGGGCGGGTTGGTCGTAGGTCCTGGCGATTAAACTCGCCGCCGCCCCTCCTGAAAGGGTGTGAAGACTAACCCGCTGCACTTGGGCTTCGCCGATGCAATCAAATCGCAGGTGTGCTGGTCGCCATCTCGATCCGTTCACGCTCATCTTCATGGCGGGCCGACTGCACGCGTCGGTGTCGCGCCGCCCGCGAGTCGGTCGAACTTGTCCCTGAGCCTGTTGTTTGCCGTCGACGGCAAAAACCTGGAGCTGGGAGCGGTCCAGAAATGCGCCACCCCGTGTAGGTTCGCTGCGGCCGCCGCGGCCGCGAAGGCCCGCAACGTTTGGCTTGGCTCGCATAGGTCGTGCGCGGATAAGCATACACGAAGCCCAGCAAGCGTCCGCAACGCTTGCATCCCACTTTCTCCTCGGTCTTTGGACACAACTCAGGATGGCACCCGTAAATTTCCCAATGTCGCCCGCCTCGGACCGGCCCGAAGATCACGCCATGAAAATCTCGAAGCCAAAGGAATGGAGCGACCTCGAACGCAAGAAGCTTTCGGCGATGATCCGCCGGCGGTACGGCGCGGCGGAAATTGCCGCAGCTCTTCGCCGGCATGTCGGCTCAGTAAAGCACATGGCGCGAGAGATGGGGTTGCTCCTGAAAAAGTGACGTGCGGGAATTCGTCGTGCACCACCGTGTTTGTCCGGCCTTGCCTAAGCACGATTCTCGCGGAATCTTGTATTCTGAACCTGAGAGCTTTCACCTGATGCAGGGCGGGGGTAATGCGGAGGCGCGCTGATCCAAGATGGGGTTGGTCCGGGCTGGTCCGACTAAACGGTTACGGAAAAATGCACGGGCCGGGCAGCGCCTCCGACGGTTTTCTGCACAGCGACGACTTATTTGGCACTTTGATGCGGATATTCCCTGGCCGTGTCCACGACGGCCATGAGGCCGATATTCGCAAGGAGCTCGATTGGCTTCGAGAACTCGTCCTGAAGGATGACAGGCGGTGGCGAGCTAAGCAACCAAGCCAAGCCCAAATTAACGCCGCGCTGGATGATACCGCTCGCTCCGTCCGCCAGTTTCTCACCTGCGCGCAGCACGTTGAATTCGATTGGCTCGCTGGGAATCCGCCGACCGAACCCGCAGGTCGCCTGAGCGTGGCCTACTCTTTTCCAAGTCGACTACGAGCGCTTGTCGGCAGCGCCAGGCGGGCCGGCAACGCTGAGCTCCTCATGGTTGCCGATGCAGCCGATCGTCTCGCCGAAGATCTTACGATGCTGAACGAGCCTTCACAGAGCAGGATCTTTCGGTACCTGCCCAACACGTGGGACTATGAGGTGCGACAGTTCGCTGATACCGTGCGGATCGCGCAACGACTCGAGCTTGCGACCCGTACAGCGCTCGAAACCGGCAAAAAGTCCGGTGGCCCGCTCCCGCGGCCCATGCTGCTGCACGTCGTAATTTCACTCGGCGAGCTGGTCGAGCGCTACGGCGGCACCTTCGCCCACAATCCCTACCGGGGTTTGGAGTATAAGGGCGAGGTCAATACGCCCGCCGGACATTTCGTCTTGCAATTCCTGCAGAGCTGTCTTCACATCACCGAACAAACTGTCTGCAGCCTGATGGCTGCTGCCATCAAGCGGCGAAATCGCACCCCCGATCGCAAATCGGAGCTCAGGTCCACGTCCTTCTAAGTGCATCCCGCCGGCCTTCCGCCAATATGCCGACAGGCATATCGCACACGGAGGCTCTCTTGGAGAACTACACCCGACCAACCAATGGCGATGCACTTCGCCACGATTTGAAAGCCGTTCCCGTTCGGATCCGCGACCTCAAGCCGCTCGGCAACCAAACGCGTCGCCACCCCAAGACTCAAATCGACAAGCTGGCTTCCAGCTTGGGGGAGTACGGTCAAGTTCTTCCCATTCTCGTTGATGCGATGCTACGAGTGATAGCGGGATGGGCGGTCGTTGCAGCGGCCGCGCAGATCGGTCTGGATCATGTCCTCGCCGTCACCATTACCGATCTCAGCGAGGCTCAGCTGCGAATGCTGAGGCTTATGCTCAACCGCGTAACTGAAGAGGCCAGTTGGGACGTCGAGGCTCTGCGTCTCGAATTGAGTGAGCTCCTGACCATCGACCCACAGATCGACCTGCAACTAACCGGATTTTCGATGGGAGAACTCGACGTCGCGGCGTCCGATTCAGAAGATTGGGAGGACGACTTGCCCGCACCCGATGCCGAGCCACCAATCACCAAGCCCGGCGATCTCTGGGCACTCGGCGATGAGCATCGCATACTCTGCGCCGATGCAAGAAATGACGAAAGTTACCGTCGGCTCCTGGACGATGAGTTGGCAGACATGGCGTTCGCGGATGCGCCGTACAACCAGAGAATCGATGGCCACGCATCTGGCAAGGGGAGAATCACCCATGCCGAGTTTGCGATGGCATCCGGCGAGATGTCGACGACTGAATTCGAGGCGTTCTTAGCGACGAGCTTTGCCCTGCTCGCCAGCTTCACCAGGGATGGCGCCATTCATTTCCTTTGCATGGATTGGCGCGGGATCGGACCGCTGCTGGCTGCCGCCACTCCCATATACACGGAAATGAAGAACGTGTGCGTTTGGGCCAAGACAAACGCCGGCATGGGATCGCTGTATCGGTCGGCGCATGAACTCGTCTTCGTGTTCAAGAAGGGGCGCGCGCCACACGTCAATAACGTGCAGTTGGGCCGGAACGGTCGAAATCGCTCGAACGTGTGGAGCTATCCCAGCCAAAACACCTGGACAAATTCCGCCAAGGGCAAGCTCTCGCTGCACCCGACCGTCAAGCCAGTCGCGCTTGTGGCCGATGCAATCCGCGATTGCACCAACGAGCACGACATCGTGCTCGATCCGTTCGGCGGCGCCGGCACGACACTGATCGCCGCCGAACGGACCCGGCGCCGGGCACGGCTGATCGAAATCGACCCCAGCTACGTCGATGTCACGATCCGCCGCTGGCAGCATCTGACCGGCAAGGCGGCAGTGCACGCCGAGACCGGCGTGCCGTTCGGCCAAACCAGCCCGGCGAAGCTGGAGCGCGCCAGTGGCTAAAAAATCGGATAAGGGCTCTGGCTATGGCAAACCGCCCCAGCACACCAGGTTCAAGCCGGGGCAATCCGGCAACCCGCGTGGTCGGCCGAAAGGCAGCCTGAATTTTACCACCGACCTGAAAACCGTCCTATTGGCCCCGGTCGCGGTCAACGACGGCGGCAGATCACGACGCGTCACCACGCAAAAGGCGGCATTGCTTCGCTTGCGGGAAAAGGCGCTCAAAGGCGACGTCAGGGCGCTCGACAGATTCCTCTCCCTCGCGATGGCGATGAGTGTCGGCTCCGCGGAAGAGACCGCGACCAGCCTGCCGCCCGAAGATCAGGCCATCCTCGAGGCATATCGCCGAGACGTCTTGGCCGACGCCGATGCGACGACTGCAAGCCAACGCGACGAGGAGGACGCCACATGATGCCGGTGTTGGCGGCATTGCTGCGAACGGATGTGCGGTATTTCATCCATCGGGCCTTCGCGACCGTCTTTCCCGGCAGCGACTACCTGGCGAACTGGCATATCGATGCCATTGCCCATCAGCTCATGCGCGTTTACGGCGGCGATTGCCCTCGGCTGCTCATCAACCAGCCGCCGCGGTCGCTCAAATCGCTGTCGGTTTCGGTCGCGTTCGTCGCCTGGTGGCTGGGCCACGACCCCAGCCGCCGCATTATCGTGGTCAGCTACGCCAGCGAGCTGTCCGCCGAGCTGCACCGCCAGTTCAGAATGGTGATCGAGTCGGGCTGGTATCAGGAGCTGTTTCCGGCCATGCGCCCGGCCAAGGATACCGGCACTGAACTCGTGACCACGGCGGGCGGCAGCCGCTACGCAACCACGGTCGGGGGCACGCTAACCGGTCGAGGCGCGGACCTCATCATCATCGACGATCCGCTCAAGGCGGAGGAGGCGATGTCGGAGTCCGCGCGCAACCGCGTCACCGATTGGTTTGGCGGCACCTTGGTCTCGCGATTGAACGACAAGGAGGACGGCCGCATCGTCGTGGTGATGCAGCGCCTGCACGAAGATGATCTCGCCGGTCATCTGCTGCAAGCGGGCGGCTGGCATCACCTCGATCTGCCGGCCATTGCCATCGAAGATAGCGACATCGCCATCGGTCACGATCGCCTCTTCCGCCGTCGCACAGGCGACCTCTTGCACCCGCGGCGCGAAAGCAAGCCGGTGCTGGAGCGGATCAAGGCCGAAATCGGCAGCCTGCAATTCTCGGCGCAATACCAGCAACGGCCGGTGCCACTCGAGGGCAATTTGATCAAGCGCGCCTGGTTTCGCTGGTTCGATCAGTTGCCGCCGGCGGGGACATCCGACTATGTCGTGCAGAGCTGGGACACCGCCATGATGACCGGAAAGGCCAACGATTACTCGGTCTGCACCACCTGGCGCATGATCAAGAATGACTACTACCTTGTCGATCTCTACCGCGGCCGGCATCAATATCCCGACCTGCGGCGCGCCGTGGTCGCGCTGGCGATACGATATCACGCAGACGCGGTTTTGGTGGAGGACGCCGGGCCCGGCATTGCGATGTTGCAGGACCTGCAACGCAATACGCCAACCGGCATGCCGCGCCCGATTGGCATCAAACCCGAAGGCAGCAAGGCCGACCGTATGGCGGCACAATCCTTCCGGATCGAGGCCGGACAAGTGCATCTGCCGGCAGAGGCGCCCTGGCTGGACGACTATCTGTTGGAGCTGCTGGCGTTTCCCCACGGCAAGCATGACGACCAGGTCGACAGCACCTCGCAATTCTTGAAATGGGCGGGCAATCACCCGATGTTCGATGACATCGAACTCAACATCATTTCGGTCGGCCGGGAGGGTTATGGCTATGGTTTTCCATGACCGGTCGCCGGGCAGCTACAAGATCGAGAGTTTCTCCAGAACGAAGCCAATCGCAATTCTACACCCGCGGTGCCTTGAGCGAGTGAAGCGCGCGCTTCTGCGCGGCCAGCGCGCTACGCTCGTAGCGTTCCAGGCCGTTCAGCCGTCGTGCAATGGCGTCGATCGGACCATCTAAGAGATGGGCCAACAGCGCCTGGCGGACCCGTCGCACCCGCCATAGGTCGCACTTGGCATTCGCAAGGGCGGCTACCGTGTCCGATCCAGTGTCACAGCCGAGGCCCGCGCTAACTGCAATCATCAGCGTTGCGACCTCCGGCTCGTCCGGCTTGCAACTCCTGGCGAGCCCATGGCGCAACGCGTTGCGGCTGGACCTTGCCTTGCCGCCCGCCGTTGTCGGGCCCGTGCTGCGCTTGGCATTGGCGCGATTGGCTTCGATTTGTCGAATTGACGACATGTCGAGCTCCTCGGCCGGGGGCTAGTTGCGGCACCTGGAAAGGTGGCCCTAAGATCCTGACTTCTCAAGGATTTTCCAGCCCAAAGAACCGCTAAATTGCGGCAGAAAGGACTGGCATTCCCGCGCAAAAGGAGCGTTAATCATTAAACCGGCCGGCAGGCCCTTGGCCCCGGTCTCTCCCCTCGCAGTGGCGGGGGTTTTGGTGGTGCGGCGGCAAGCCGCGTTTGCCAAACCAAGGAGAGACCGGTGACCCTGATTGCAACCGATGGCGCGGAGACGCCACATCGCATCATCAAGTTCGACCCTATTGACCGGCGCGCCTTTGTCGGCGGCTCGGATGCCCGCATCATCATGGGCAATGATCAGGACGATCTCACGCGGCTGTGGCGCGAAAAGCGCGGCGAGATCGCGCCGCAAGATTTTGCGCACAACCTCATCGTCCAGCTCGGCAGCGTGACCGAAGACCTCAACCGCAGCTGGTACCAGCGCGCGTCGGGCGTGACTATTACGGATATTCAGAAGCGGATTCGCCATCCCGTCCACAGCTGGATGGCGGCCACCCTCGATGGCATCGTCGCAGAAACCGGCGCGGTGTTCGAGGCCAAGTTCATGTTGCCTTGGGCCTTTACTGAAGAGGCAGCGGCCGAGAAGCACATGGCTCAGCTGCAGCACAACATGTGGGTGGTCGCGGCGCGCGCGGCCGTGCTCTCGATCATCACCGGCGGCGGCAAATGGGTCGAGATCACCGTGCATGCCGATCCGCTCTACCAACACCTGCTGCTGACGGCGGAAAAGAAGTTCTGGCGCTGCGTGCAGAGCGGCGAGCCGCCGCTGCTGTTTGGGATCGAGGCGCCACGGCCGCGGCTCGCCGCCGTCAAGGTCGTCGACATGAGCGCGTCCAATCTGTGGGCCGCATGCGCGGCGACCTATCTGCGCACCCGCGATGCCCATGGCGAGCACGAACTGGCCAAGACCGAGCTCAAGAAGCTGCTGCCCGAGGATGCCAAGGAAGCGTTTGGCCACGGACTTCGCGCCAAACGCTCCAAAGCCGGCGCGATCAGCTTTGATCCGGTTGAGATGGAGCGCGTCCATGCACCAGGCCAGTGAGCATATCGGGGCGATCGCGGCGGCGCTGGCCCGCGCCCAGGCCGAACTGACCAACCCGGAAAAGACCCTGACCGCTCAGATCCGCTCGCCGTTCCTGCGCGATGACGACCGCAGCTTTCGTTACGCCTCGCTGGCGAGCGGCCTCGACATCGTGCGCAAGACCTTGAGCCAGCAGGAGATCGCCGCCATCCAGAGCACCCGGGTCGAACAGGTCACCGGCCACATCCATCTCACCACCCTGCTTGCCCATTCCTCCGGCGAGTGGATCTCCTCGGAGTGGCCGGTCTGCGCCTCAAGGGACATTGAGGCGCCGCACCGCATGGGCGCGGCGCTCACCTACGCCCGACGCTACGCCCTGTTCGCGCTGGTCGGGATTGCCGGCGAGGATGATCTGGACGCCCCGGATGCGGCCGCTGGTCCCCCCGCACCACCTAACCCCAAGGCCTCGCCCGGCAAGGGCGCTCTCAACCGTGCCCCGGTGCTGCGGCCGGGCGAGTCCGCCGCACTCCGCGAGCAGCTATTGCGCCAGCTCGAAGCGCTGCCCGCCAGCACCGATCTGCTCAGCTGGGCCATGGCGAGCCTCCCGCTCAAGAACAGCCTGCAGGAGCCGGATGCCCGGCACGTCGAGGCAGCTTATCAGGCCAAGCTTGAGGACGCTGGCCGTGCTCAGGCCGAGCAGACGGCCGACCTGAATGGCACGCCAAGCCTGCCAGCAGCGCCTGCTGCTGACGCCGAGGCCGCGCTGCAGCCAGCGCTACCCGAGGCCGGGCTCGCCTATCCCAAGGAGCCGTCCCGCAAACGCAGCAAGACGCACCTGTTGTTTGTTAGGGGGCAGCCCTGCCTGGTGTGCCGGCAAACCCCGTGCGATGCCCATCATCTGAAATTCGCTCAAGCCCGGGCGCTCGGCCGCAAGGTCAGCGATGAGTTCACTGTCCCCCTGTGCCGCGCGCATCACCAGGAGCTGCATCAGCACGGCAATGAACGGGCGTGGTGGGCGAACCTGCAGATCGCGCCGCTGCCGGTGGCGCAGGAGTTGTGGGCGGCAAGCCCCGTCCACGATCCCGCCAACGTCGCCGTCGGCGCCGCGTCGCTTGCGGCAAACCTGGATTCGGAGGCCGCCGGATGAACGGTCTGTTCCAAACCGCGCGCGAGCTCACCATCACGACGCTGCCGGTCGAGTTTGAGTCCTTGGCGTCCCCGCCACTGCTGCTGCCGGGCGAACAGCTCGAACACTACCAGGCGCTCCAGCAGGCGATTTTTACCGACCTCGCGCCGCGCTCCGCCATCGAATGGCTCCTCGCCATTGACGTCGCCGAACTGTCCTGGGATATCCAGCGCTACCGCATGTTGCGGCATAAATTACTCGAGACCTATCGCCAAAAGGCGGTTGAGGCGGCGCTGCGGCGCATCGACATGGTCGGAATTGATCCCGAGTTCGAAGCGGAGGCCGAGACCTACACGCTACAAAATGCCCTGAGCTGGCGGTGTGATCCCGTCGCTGCGTCCGAGATAGAGGCGCGGCTGAGGACCTATGGCTTCGACCAACGCGCCATCACCACCGAAGTCTACGTGCAGGCCCGCGAGGTCCTGGTCTTGTTCGAGGGGCTGCTCAACGCAGCACAAACCAAGCGCATGCTGCTCCTTCGCGAGATTAGGAATCAGCGTTTCCTCAGTGGACCGCTGCGCCGGTGACGCCGCTCGGTTTCGGCCGATCCCTTTGACGCCAAAACGTCGTGCCCGCTCGATCGGTGTGTGGGTGGCGTCGCAGCTACGGGCATGAATCCGCGCTGTGACGGCCGTTTCTACACGGCAGTCAGGACCACACGCGCTCGACAGTCGCGCGCGCCTCGAAATTGATCGATGGTGGCGCGTTGGACGACGGTTCGGTTGCTGCACTCGCCGATCGGCTCGGGGTAAGCTCGCGCCACCTCGCGCGTCTGTTCGAGCGGTATGTCGGGGCCAGCCTGCAGCAGGTAGCAAAGACCAGGCGTGTACAGCGGGCGAAGCGCCTAATTGACGAGACAAATGATCGATTGGCCCAGATCGCCTACCGGGCCGGCTTTGGCAGCGTGCGCCGGTTCAACGCCGCCTTTCGGGAGCTCTCTGGACGCTCCCCGTCCAGCATTCGCCACCGCCGCAAAGTATTCGCGTGAGACAGGCATCGCCAGCGTTGGTCAGCTTCTGGGCCCTTAGCCGACCCGCCGTGTGAATGCGGTTGGGGACTGCTTGTGACCCATCTGAGACATTAGGCGTTTAACCTAGAATGGCGTAGCGTCGACGTGCGATCAACGCTCAGTTCATATTGACTTGTGGGAGTCACATGAGGACGTTTTCTTTCGCGGCAGGGGGCATCTTGGCCGTGATGATGCTGTCATCGGCTGCGACCTCAGCTGAGTTGAGGGTTCTGGCCGGCGGCGCCATGACAGCAGTGTGGGCGTGTCTCAAGCCGAAGTTCGAACGAACCTCGGGCCACAAGCTTGATATCTTCTTCGGCACCACTCCGAACCTGATCAAGGAAGCTACCTCCGGCAAGCCGTTTGATGTCGGTGTCGTGCCGGTTGAGGTGATGAGGGACGCTGGCGCGCGATCACATTTCGCAGCCGGGCCGACGCTGGACATAGCTCGTGTCGGCCTCGGTGTCGCGGTTCGCGCCGGTGCGCCGAAGCCCAACATCTCCACGTCCGACGCGTTAAAAGCTGCCTTGCTCAATGCGGAATCGGTCGCCTCAATTCCGGAAAGCGCAACCGGCTATTCAATAGCGAAGGTATTCGAGCGCCTCGGCATCACCGAGCAGATGAAAGCCAAGATGAAAGCGCAGCCGACGCCGGCACAGGTCGTCGCTGTGGTCGCCAAGGGCGAGGCTGAACTCGCGCTGTTCCTGATGAACGTCTTGACGGTGCCGGGCCTCGATGTGGTTGGCCCGTTCCCTGCTGACTTGCAGCAGGATGTCGTATTCACGGCCGCGCTCGGTGCGGGCACGAAGGAAGCCGCAGCCGCGAAGGCGCTCGTCGACTACCTGAAAACGCCGGACGCCATATCGGTGATCAAGAGCAAAGGTATGACGCCGGGGTGAAACAATCAGCTGCTTCGTGGGGCAACGACGTTCAATCGACGCTGCTACAGCGGATTGCTTAACCCGCTGGTGCATGTCGGCTGATGGCCCGTGGCTGACCCCAGCCCGGAGCGCGGGGATGTCCGCTTCGGGCAACTGATCCGACCAAGGCCATGCTGGCTGGAGAGGGCAGCCTTTGACCGAAGCGGACTACCTTTTAAAGGGCATTAAGTCATACTGCCAGGCATGAAGCATCGGACGCGCGGATGGCCGTCTATGTAGTGCCTCCAGACCATTGTGCGGCCGAAACGGTTTGGTTGTGTGATAACCGCGCCGTCAGGTACGATCACCCATTCGTCGTCAATGAGGACGCGGTAACGCCCACGAGTGGACTCCCAATCCGCATCGGACACTATGTATCCGTCGGCATCGGTACAGCACTTCCCAAATTCGCTCTGCAGGCTTTCGAACCATGGCTTCAGCGGAGAGTGGTCGTATCGGCCATCGTCACGTGCCAGTACGGGTGTCAGTAGCAACGCTGAGCCAAGCAACGATGCCGCAAGTTTCGCTGGAAACATCTCTTTGCCTCCGCGATATTCACCGGCCGATCCGCTGGCTTGGTGCGGCTTAGGCCGGCAACCCCGAAACTAAGTCCGTTGCAACTGCCGCTGATGAGTGACGGTAGCCAAAATCGCTCGACGCTGTGATGGGACAGTTCATCCCCATCGTCTACTGACGTGAGTCCGGCAATTCGAGCGAAGGTTCAAAAACGACAACAGTTCAACTAAAGGCCAGTGCAGCTGCTTCTTTGGCCCAGCCTGTCAGGACGGCTTGGGTCGACTCGGCCAATTGACCGCTGCTGGGCCATCGGCGAAGTAGCAGCGCACCGGTTGAGGTCCGCTCAGTGAGGCATGGCGGACCAGATTTGCTCGCGTTGAGTTCTTCGCATTTTGACCCATGCCAGACATCATTGCCCAATAGACATGCCCAAGGTCCGACCATAGGCTTTCTGCTGATACTTCGGTGCGGATGGGCTGAGCCGTCCCGCGATCTTTTCTATGGCGTCACGGAAGGCACGACAATGGCTGAACTTATCAAGGTTGGCGAAATGCAATTGCGGTTTCTGCGCACCAAGTATGATACCAGCGGGGCGCTTGATATGTTTGAGGTGGTGATCCCGCCCAACTCCCGTATGCCGGTCCCGCACCATCACCGTGACTGGGAAGAAACGATCTATGGTCTTGAGGGCGTCATCACCTGGACGGTCGCCGGCAAGCGCATCGAGATCAAGCCCGGAGACGATCTCTTCATCCCGCGCGGTGTTGTCCACGGGTTCGTCAACGAGACGCAGGCGATTGCGAAAATGCTTTGCGTTCTCACGCCAGGCGTTCTCGGGCCGGAATTCTTCCGAGAAATGGCCATAGCCATCGGCGGCCCTGCGCCTCCTGATCCTGCCCGGATGGGCGAGATCATGAAATGTCACGGCCTGATACCTGCGCCATCTTAATTAAGTAGGCCGGCTGCATTCGCGCTCTGCTCGCGAACCGCGTGCTATTTGTGAATGTCGCTTGTTGGCCCGAAGGCGAAGATCGCCATCGTGTCCCGCACGTCGGCCGTCGGGGCCAGAGCGGACCTCGAGAACACGCTGGCAAATTGAGGCGAATGACCCAAAGCCGATCGGTCCTGCACCGCATTTGCGATGCAGCATTTGCATCGGGTGCGACGATGTGCACCGGCTGCCACAACTAACACCTGATAACATTTAACCGGCTCACTATCTTCGAGGCCCAAATGAGGTGACGGGAGCTCATTGCGCTTTTCATGATTGCAGTAGCGATGTCGCCGTGTGCGGTATACGCCCAGAAGAGCCCGCTTCCGATAGTAGGCTACCTTGGCTTCGATTCCGCCGAGAAAAGCAAGGAACTGCTCGTCGCTTTTCGCGGCGGGCTGCGCGCCAAGGGTTTTGTTGAGAATCAGAACGTCGCAATCGAGTACCGCTTCGCCGAGGGAAAGTATGATCGGTTTCCGGAGCTGATAGCTAACCTCGTCCAAGGCCGTGTTCAGGTAATTGTCGCCGCCACTGGCACCAATGGAGTCTTGGCGACAACTTCCGCAACAAAGACAATCCCCATCGTGTTTGCAATTGCCATGGACCCTGTATCCCTTGGCGTCGTTTCCAGTTTGAACAGGCCCGGAGGCAACGCCACCGGTGTGAGCATGTACACTCCACAGCTTACGGCCAAGCGACTTGAGCTCTTGGCCGAGTTGACGCCGGGAGGCGGTTCGATCGCCGTGCTGATCAATCCGACAAACCCTAACGCAAATGTGGTCGCCTCAGACGCTGAGGCTGCCGCTAAGTCGCTCGCGCGGGCGATTCACATTCTGAAGGCCAGCACAGACGAGCAAATTGCTGCTGCCTTCAAGGAGATCAGAGACCAGCAGCATGTTGCACTTCTCGTTAGCCCAGACGCATTCTACATCGCGCGGCGAGAAAGACTTGCCGCGCTGTCCGAGCAAGGTCGGATTCCTGCGATCTACGAGTGGTCTCTTTTCGTAAAATATGGGGGACTTATGAGTTATTCACCGCGCATCACCGATGTTTCCTACCAGCTTGGCGTTTATGCAGGAAAAATTCTGAACGGCGCTGCACCCGCCGATCTACCCGTCGAGCAGCCTACTAGGTTCGAGTTGGCGATCAATCTGAGAACTGCAAAGATAATCGGCCTTACCATCCCGCCCCATCTTCTCGCGCGCGCCGACGAGGTGATTGAATAGCGGGCAAGCTACGTCCGCTCGTGGGCCCATCGGCGACCTCGGAGCCCATCCGCTCTTCGGCCGATGTTGGCGGTAAACCGCACATCAGGCAGCCAGCCTCTTAATGAGTACCTGGGGCCGTTTTGAACTTTCGCTCCATCGTTCAAGCCGGTCCACAACCATGTTTAGAGGCATTGCCATCGCGCTATTTGGAATGGGCATCTTTTCGCAGCTTGATCGAGCGTTCTTCTATGGCCGCAATACCGACGCCGTGCTCAAGCTTGCGCGGTAGATTGGCCGAGGCTTTGGGCTGTAGGTTAGCCGCGCTGCGCTCAAGATCGCTCGGGGACTACTTCTTCAACAGCAGTCCCAACGTTCGCGCCATGCGCCTCACCGATCCGGCGTGGCGACCGAGATCGGCGGCTATCCTCGACGTGCCAACTCCCTGCCGGGCCAGCCTGACCAACCGTCGGACCTCCTGCTCGGCCCATTGCTTTGGCTTCGGTGTTTTCATGATGCGGCGCTCGATCCGCACCAGTTAACCAGCGAGCGTTATTACCGACACTTGGGAAATTTACGGGTGGGCTTCCTGCCTGAGGCCGGCCCTCGCCGTTGAACGGCAATTTAGGCGCCTTGGGCCGTAGCGAGCTTGTCGTTCGTCCTAACCATGATGAACAAGTAGGCCAACGTGGCGTCGAGCAAGACACTTTCATCTGTCAAATGCGTCAACTTGCCTGTCTTTCCCGACCGCATTCGCCGCATTCTCGAATGAATGCCGCCTCCGTCGTCGATGATCAAAGTTGGCGCGCGCCAAGCCGTGCAAAGTGGCATATACTCGCAAGCCGGTAGTATTACAGCCTAACGAAAGCAACGCGACGTCCTACGTCAGGAGGACGTCGCGATGCAATTGTGCATCACAACCAGAGGGGAAGTTGTTATGAAGCGACGTTCATTGCTCTTGGCATTGTGTTCTTCCGCTTTCATCTCTGCACCGGCACTGGCCGATGAGGTCAAGCAGGAGGCCGAAAAATTAGCCGTCGCCTACACCGACTGCGTCGCCAAGAAAGACGCGGGCTGTGTCGCTGCGCTCTATACAAAGGACGGGGTCCAGATCAACCCGGGCGGTGTGTTTTCCGATCTTAAGAGCGTATACGAAAACAACTTCAAGAACGGCACCGATCATATAGAGATCAGAGTCGGCAACATGTCGGTCATCAACAACGATCTGGTCGTTGCCAACGGCGAGACCGACATCTTCGGTAAGGACCCTAAGAGCGGCGACGCCACCCAGGTCACAGTGTTCTGGGGCGGCATCGACATACGTGAAGGCGGCGCTTTAAAAATCCGCCAGTTGACCGTCGGCATGAAGCCGCCTCCAGCTAAGGAAGCCAGCGCCGAGAAGAAGTAGGACGTCATCCTGTCGTAAGTCACCACGCGCCCATCCTCTTTGAGGGTGGGCGTTTGATCTTGCTGCACGTCGCTCCGAAAGGTAACCCTACGCGGTAGGCCGCAGCGCGCTGATCTTTCCAGTTAACCGTTAGAGCTCGTCGGACTCCTCGGTTTTCGGCTTCATCGTCGCAGCGA